>NZ_JBSGZO010000034.1:0-38362 GCF_053611045.1 Streptomyces sp. NPDC054841
GCGTTCCCGAGCTGGCGGTGGCATGGGGTAGGGGGGGCTGGTTCTGCTCGTGGGGGACGGTGGTGCTGGGCCGTTGAGCGGCCCAGCACCCTGGGGGCATCTCAGTCGATGCGGCGGACCGGCTGCCCCGTGAGACGGGCGATGGTTTCGAAGTCGCCGTCCTGATGGAGAACCGTGAGCTTGTGATGCCTGGCAGTCACGGCAACAAGGAGATCGACTGGGCTGGCGCACTGGTGCCAACCTCGATCGGCGAGTTCGCGCTGGAGCTCTGCGGCGTCGTCCCACGCAGACTCCCGTATCGAGTAGTACGGGAACGTCTCCCTGAGCAACCCGTCCATCTCGTAGAAGACGCGCTTGCCACCGGCGGCCCGCAGGACTTCCTGCCGAACCGGCTCGCAGAGACCGAGCAGCCCCGCGTTGACGACAGTGCCCCAGCTCGGGCTGGCCTGACCGCGGTAGAAGCGAACAAGTGCGCTGGTGTCCGCCAGGTAGATCTCCGTCATGCCGCGTGGTCTCGGCCTTCGTCGCTCCTGGGCTCCGAGTGCCTCTCGATCACAGAGAAGTCGATCTCACCGTCTTCGACCATCTGCCGCATGCGCTCGACTGCGGCGGCCCGCCGCCGCCGGTCCACGATCTCGCGGAGAGCGGCGTTGACGGTGTCTTTTTTGGTCTCCGTGCCCAGGAAGCGTGCGGCCTCTTCCAGAGCCTCGTCGTCCAGGTCGATGACTGTGCGCGCCATGTCTGACCTCCTGAGGCGTATATACGTTTCCCAAATAAGATATCAGGGCCCTCCGCCTTCGGGGACGAGAAGCAGTTCACGCGCCACCTCGGCGCCTACATCTCGATCTTCACCGCACCCAACGACCTGCGGCTCGACCGCTGGGAGACGTACCACGCGCTGCCCGGCAAGCTGGTGTGCGCATACAGCTCCAGCGGCGAGACGTCCGCGAAGAACTTCCTCGTCTTCCGCTCGCCCGAGCTCGCGTACGACCGCCGCGACGCCGAGCGGCAGAAGCAGTTGCTCGCCGAGGCCTTCGAGGGCGACGGGTGGGAGATCCCGCGGATGCTCCAGAACGCCCGGGCCGCCGACGACTTCTACTTCGACTCCCTCACGCTGGTCGAGATGGACCGCTGGTCGAAGGGGCGCGTCGTGCTGCTCGGCGACGCCGCGCACTGCGCGTCGCCCGCATCGGGGCAGGGCACGGGTCTGGCGCTGACCGGGGCGTACGTCCTGGCCGGCGAACTGGCGGCGGCGCGCGGCGACCACGCGGTCGCGTACGAGAACTACGAGCGGGTGATGCGGCCGGGCATCGAGATGAACCAGCGGTTCGCGGAGCGGTTCGCGGAGCGGTTCGCCAAGGAGATGACGGTCGCGTCGCGCCGGGGCATCGCGATGCGGCTGTGGATGCTCCGCATCCTGCCGCGCACACCGTGGAAGAACCTCGTCGCGAAGAAGATCCGCGAGGACATCCAGAAGGCGGCCCGGGCGGTCCCGGTCAAGGACTACACGGCGTACGTCGCCGCGCTGGTCTGACCCGGCATACGACGCCGCGCGGGTCCGACCCGGCATACGACGCCGCGCGGGTCCGACCCGGCATACGACGCCGCGCGGGTACAACCGGCGTACAACCCCAGGCGGAGCTGGCCCTGGCCGGAACCGAACACGCCGCCCGGGCGGAACGCGAAAGGCCGCGCACCCGTACGGCACAGTGGAGGAACGATCTCGTAGCCGTGCGAAACCGCGCGCGATCGCGCTCGATCGCGCTCGATCGCGCTCGATCGCGCTCCACCATGCGAAGGAGACTCCCGTGGCCCTGACCCGTGAAGAGCGTGAGCAGTTCCTGGCGCAGCCCCATGTCGCGGCGTTCGCGGTGGACGGCGGAGCGGGGCGAGGGCCCCTCACCGTGCCGATCTGGTACCAGTACGAGCCGGGCGGCGAGGTGTGGATCCTGACCGGCCTCGACTCCCGGAAGCACCAGCTGATCAACGCGGCAGGACGCTTCTCGCTGCTGGTCGACCGGCTCGAACCCACCATCCGGTACGTCTCCGTCGAGGGCCCGGTGACCCGGACGGCTCCCGGGACCCGCGAACTGCTCCGGGAGATCTCGGCCCGCTACCTCCCGGCGGAGAAGGTCGACGGCTACCTCGAGTTCGCCGAGAAGGCCCACGGCGAGCAGGTGGTGATCCACATGCGCCCGGAGAAGTGGCTGTCGGCGGAGCTGGGCCAGGTGTGAGGATCGGCGCATGACACACGTGCCCGACGACGCCGACGAGTTCCACGAGCTGCTCAGGTCCCTGCGGGTCTGGGACACCGAGCTGCCCTCCTTCTCGCCCGACAGCGCCCCCGCCGAGCCGTTGCCGCTCTTCCGCCGGTGGTTCGCCGAGGCCGCGGCCGTCGGCCAGCCCGAGCCGCACACGATGACCCTCGCCACCGTCGACGAGGACGGCCGCCCCGACGTCCGGACGCTGATGCTGCACGACGCGGACGACCGCGGCTGGCACTTCGCCTCGCACGCCACCAGCGCCAAGGGCCGCCAGCTCGCCGCCCGCCCGGATGCCGCGCTCGGCTTCTACTGGTCCGCGCAGGGCCGCCAGGTCCGGGTGCGCGGACGGGTGGTGCCGGGCACTCCGGAGGAGGCGTACACCGATCTGCACGCGCGATCGACGGGCGCGCTGGCCTCCGCGCTGGTCGGCCGGCAGAGCGAAGTGCTCGGCTCGTACGAGGAGTTGGTCCGGGCGAGCGAGGCGGCCTGGGAGCGTGCGACCGCGGAGCCGGACGCGACGGCGAAGACATGGACGGTGTACGTCCTCGACCCGTACGAGGTCGAGTTCTTCCAGGGCGACGCACGCAGGCGGCACGTGCGGCTGCGCTACCGGCGCGAGGGCGAGGGCGGGGGCGGGGGCGAGGGCCCGGACTACGGCTGGGTGCGCGAGCTGCTCTGGCCGTAGCTCCGCAGCCCAACTGAGCAAGACGGGCCGGAGCCCGTCGCGGCTGTCCGACTCCAGGACCAACTGCGGCCCCGGCCCGTCCATCCAAGGTCTGACGAATCCCGGACCCTTCGGGGGATTCGCCCCAACTGCCGTGCACGAAAGGGTTGGTGCGCCGACTCGCACTGATCCGAAAGGGCCTTCCCCACGTGCGCATCAGACAAATAGCCCCTCTCCTGGCGGTGAGCGCCGTCGCCACCCTGGTTCCGGTCCTCGCCCCTGCGGCAGCTTCCGCCGCCCCGAACCCCCGGACCGCGCCGAACCTGCTGAAGGCGCCGAACCCCCTCAAGCAGTACCTCGAACAGAAGCCCCGGTGGCACCGCTGTGACAGCGGATCCCCGGCCGGCTACCAGTGCGCCACGATCAAGGTGCCGCTCGACTACAACCGCCCCGGCGGCAAGAAGATCGACCTCGCGATATCGCGGATGCGGACGAGCAGCGCCGCAGAGCGCCGCGGGGTGCTGCTGCTCAACCCGGGCGGACCGGGTGGTGAGGGTCTCGCGATGCCGCTGATCATGGCGACCGAGCTGCCCGCGTCCGTGAGGAAGACGTACGACCTCATCGGCTTCGATCCGCGCGGCGTCGGCCAGAGTTCCCCCGTCAGCTGCGGTCTGAGCGAAGACGAGCGGAACTGGGAGCGGCCCTACAAGGCGGCGACGTTCGCCAAGGACGTGAAGTGGGCCCGGACGGTCGCCGAGAAGTGCGCCGCCAGGAACGGCGACAAGCTGAGCCACATCACCACCCGCAACACGGCCCGCGACATGGACGTGATCCGGGCCGTGCTGGGCGAGAAGAAGATCTCCTACCTCGGCTACTCCTACGGCACCTATCTCGGGGCCGTCTACACCCAGATGTTCCCCCGGCGCGCCGACCGATTCGTGCTGGACAGCTCCGTCGACCCGCAGCGGATCTGGCGCGGAATGATCCAGGTGTGGGCCGAGGGTGCCGAACCCGCGTTCGCGCGGTGGACCGAGTGGACCGCCCAGCGGCACGCGACGTACAAGCTGGGCAGTACTCCGGCTGCGGTCCGCAAGACCTTCTGGGACCTGGTGGCCAAGGCCGACCGCAAGCCCATCGAGCTCGACGGAATGTCCCTCACCGGCGACGACATCCGCGCCGGGCGCGCCGGCTTCTTCAGCGTGCGCGAGGCCGCGGAGAAGGTCGTCGAGCTGAAGAAGGCCGCCGCGGGCAAGCCGTCGGCCCGCACCCGTGAGTCCACGGCACCCGAGCGCCCGGCCCCGCCGGCCTTCGGCCCGACCGTGCCCTCGGACAACGGCGACGCCGCCTTCTGGTCCGTCCTCTGCGCCGACACCCGCGCCTGGCCGCGCGACCCCGAGCAGTACCGCCGCGACGCGATCCGGGACAAGGCGAAGTACCCGCTGTACGGCGACTTCGCGTCCAACATCATGCCGTGCGCGTTCTGGAAGAAGAACGGCAGCGAGCCCGCCACCACGATCGACAACAAGACCGGCGTGCTCGTCCTGCAGAACGAGTGGGACTCCCAGACCCCGCTGTCCAGCGGACTCGGCATGCACCGGGCCCTGAAGGGCTCGCGGATGGTCACCGTCGCCGGCGGTGAGGGCCACGGCATCTACGGCAACAAGTCGTGCGCCGACAAGCCGACGACCGCCTATCTGACCACCGGCAAGCTCCCGTCGAAGGACGTGACCTGCCAGGCCGCGGTCGGACAGGAGCAGGACGCGAGCCGGCTTCCGGTCCCCACGCCCCCGGGCATCCCTGGGATGGCCGGCCGCTTCTGATCCTGGTCCTGATCCCGGTACGGCTGGGATGAAGTGAGTGGACGTGGGGCTTCCGCAGGGCGGGCGCCCCACGTCGCGACGCGAGGGCGACGGCTAGGGCCTGTCGTTTGGATCAGGCGAGCCCGGCAAGATCCGAACGACAGGCCCTGAGTCCGCAACGACCTCGCGGTCTACTTCCCGCCTTTCTCGGCAAGGACGTACGCGACCAGGGCGTTGGCGTGGCCGTGGCCCAGGCCGTGCTCGGTCTTGAGCCAGGAGACGAGTTCCATGTGCTTGGTCAGCGGCGCCGAACGGATGAGCTCCTGCCATTCCGCCACCGGGCGGCCGTACTTCTTCTCGATCGAGGGGAAGTAGCTGGCGGGGCCCTTCACGGCCTGGGTGGTCTGAGCAGTCTGCGTGGTCTGAGCAGTCATGGCGGCGGTCTCCCGTCCGTACGCGTCGGTCGCAAATGTCAACACCGTGCGTGTTCGGTGCTGTTGCCTGTATGACCGGAAGAACGCACCGAAGTGATCGGTCCGGCCAGTGCGACCTGCGTCACATGCGCGACGTGCGGGTTGTGCGGGTTGTGCGGGTCGCGTCCGGGGCCTCCGGCAGTAGGAGGTCCGCGACGACCGCGGCGTGGTCGGAGGGCCAGATCCCGTCGACGGGCCCGTCGCCCGCGCGGCGGACGGAGCGGACGTGGCCGATTCCGCCGGGGCCCGGCGGCCCGACGTGGATGTGGTCGACGCGGGCGCTCGGCCCGAAGCCGGCGGCGACATAGGGATTGGCCGCATCCCAGGTGGGCGGGGGCGTCGTCGCCGGCTCCGCGTACTCCCAGGCATCGAAGAGCACGAGGCCGGGTACGGCGGGTGCGGTCTTGTAGCCGCCGAGGAGCCGGATCTCGTCGGAGTCCGGGAAGGCGTTGAAGTCGCCGGTGACCACGGGAGGGAACGCGGTCCCTTGCGAGTGGTCGGCGACGAAGTGGGCGAGGGTCTCGACCTGCCGGCAGCGCACGGCCGACGCGTGGGCCACGGAGGTCAGGTGGGCGGTGAAGAACGGCACCTGGTGGTGCGGGGCGTCCAGACGCGCGTACAGCCCCAGCCGTCCGTCGTCGATGTCCTCGGGCGCCGGCAGCCGCACCACGTCCTGGTCGACGACGGGCCACCGGCTGAGCACGGCGTTGCCGATGTCGACCGTCGCGTCCCCGATCCGCCGCCGCCACCGCTGCGGGGCGGGCGAGGCCGCCCAGGTCCAGTGCAGGCCCAGCTCGTCCGCGAGCCACCGCGCCAGGTTCTCCCCGTCGTCCGCCCACACTTCCTGCAGGCCGACGACATCGGGCCGCAGCTCGCGCAGCACGGCCAGGATCGCCTTGCTGCGTGCTTCCCACGGGCCGAACCGCCACCACACGTTCCACGTCACCACGCGCATGGTCCGCATCCTCGCCGTCGGCGGCCTCGCTGTCACCGGTGCCTGGCGATGCCGCCTTCCGCCGTCCGGCGGCGGCTCAGCTCCGGCTCGTAGTCCGGCAGGTCGATCACGCTGGTGACCTTCATGCCCTCCCTGAGCATCCAGTTGAGGAAGAAGCGGCGGCTCAGCATCCAGTTGCGCAGCCGCAGGGCGGTCGTGCTGCCGGGGGCGAGGAACGGGCCCGTGCGGTCGCCGCCCTTCTGGCAGCCCTCCGCGTAGCCGCGCATGAGGCTCTCGTACCGGGTGAAGGCGGTGGTGTGGTCTCCGCTGTGGTCGCCGTTGTGGCCGCCGCCCGCGCGGGCGAGCTCTCCGGCGAGTACGTAGGCGGCCACGATGCCCGTCCCCGAACCCATGCCGCCGATGGTGGCGCCGCAGGCGGCGTCGCCGACCAGGGCGATGCGGCCCATGGACCAGGTCGGGACGTCGGCCCGGCTGATCGAGTCGAAGTAGAGGTCCGGGGCGTCCTTCAGGGATGCGAGGAGTCGCGGCACGTCCCAGCCGAGTCCGGCGAAGGCGTCCGCGATCAGCGCCTTCTGCTGCTCCTGGTCGTGGCGGTCGTACGTCAGCTCGTCGGAGGCGAAGACGAAGAAGGCGCCGGCCCGTTCGGGGTCGCGGTTGTCGGTGCCGACGGAGGCGAGGCGGCCGGGTGCGTTGTAGCCGACGGAGCCTTCGCCGAAGCCGACTCCGAGGTAGTTGGGCAGGCTCCAGCACGCGGCGTAGTGGCCGAGGTGGCTGACGTAGTTCTCCTCGGGCCCGAAGGCGAGGCGGCGGACGTTCGAGTGGAGCCCGTCGGCGCCGATGACGAGGTCGAACTCGCGGGGCGCGCCGTGCCGGAAGGCGACCCGTACGCCGGCGCCGGTCTCGTCGAGCGCGGTGATCGTGTCCCCGAAGACGTACTCGGCGTACGGGAGGCTGTGCCGGTGGAGCACGCGGGCGAGGTCGCCGCGCAGGACTTCGAGGTCGCCGCCCGCGAAGTCGCCGGGCAGGAGCAGCTGCCGCTTCCCCCGCTCGTCGACGAAGAGCATCGGGCTGCCTCCGGTCCGGATCCGGCGCAGGTCGTCGAGTACGCCCATGCGCTCCAGCACCGTGAGGTGTGTGTCACCGCGGAAGTCGACGGCCTGGCCGCCCTCGCGGAGGGCGGGGGCGAGCTCGACGACGGTGACCTCGAAGCCGTAGCGGCCGAGCCAGTACGCGAGCGCGGGACCAGCGATGCTCGCACCCGAGATCAGGACCTTCTTGCCCATGCTTCCCACTCCCCTAGAACTGTGTCCATCGGAAACTGTTTCTTGCTGTGTACGGTAGACACAGTTTTTGGGCCTGGCAAGTGCGAAAGGCTGGAGAGCAAGCCATGACCGACCGTCCGAACGAGCTGATGCGACTCCTCTGGGGCCCGCATCCACAGCCCAAGCGGGGCCCGAAGCCGGCGCTGAGCCTGGACCGCATCGCGCGGGCGGGCATCGGGATCGCGGACGCCGAGGGGCTCGCGGCTCTGTCGATGCAGCGGGTGGCGGAGGTGCTCGGCTTCACGAAGATGTCGCTGTACCGGTACGTGCCCGGCAAGGCGGAGCTGGTGGCGCTGATGGTGGAGACGACGATCGACGAGGCCCCGGCCGCGTCAGCGGCTCCGGCCGAGTCACCGGCTCTGGCCGAGGGAGCCGCGCCGGCCGAGGGAACCGCGTCGACCGAGGGAACCGCGTCGACCGAGGGAGCCGCGACCGAGGCAGCGGCGTCGACCGAGGCAGCCGCACCGGCCGACTGGCGGACGGGTCTCGCGGACTGGTCCCGCCGCCTGGTCGCGGTCTTCCAGCGCCACCCCTGGCTGCTCGACGCCACGGTCGGCCCGCGGCTCATGGGCCCGAAGGAGCTGGCCTGGGTGGAACAGGCCCTCACCGCCCTGGACGGCACCGGCCTCACCGGTGGCGAGCGGATGGACGCGGTGGTCCTGCTCACCAGCCACGTCCGCGGCATCGCCCAACAGGCCCGCGCGGCCGGCCCGTCGGACAACCCCGAGGCCCAGTTCCACGCCGCGCTGGGCACGGTGATGCGCGACCACGGCGACCGCTACCCGGCACTGCTGTCCGCGATGCGGTCGGCGGCCGAGTCGGGCGGCCAGGACCAGGCCCTGGAGTTCGGCCTGGAACGCATCCTGGACGGGCTGGGCACGCTCATCGAACGACGCGCGGCATAAGCGTGCCGTGGGCCGCGGTCCGGCACCCCCCGGCTGCCCGCGCAGGTGCTGGTCCGGCTGCTACGGGACCCGGAGACCGCGGGCAACGCGGTCGGCAACCCGGCGCTGCCCGTCGCGGTCATGCACCGGATGATCAACGCCTGGTGAACACCGGCACCGCAGTCGCGCCCTCGTCCCCGTCCCCGCCCTCGCCCTCGCGCCGGAAGGTCACCTGCAGCTCCATCCCGATCCGCAGATCCGCCTCCGCGCAGTCCACGATCTCCGTCATCATGCGCGGGCCTTCGGCGAGGTCGACGACGGCCGCCGTGTAGGGCGTGCGGGAGCCGAACGGCGGGAGGTCGTTGCGGTGGACGACGGACCAGGTGTAGAGCGTGGCGCGGCCGCTCGCCCGCTCCCAGGTGACGTCCTCGCTCCAGCAGCACGGGCAGAACTCGCGCGGATAGTGGTGGGCCCACCCGCACCCGCCGCAACGACGGATCAGCAGGTGACCTTCGGCCGCCGCGTCCCAGTAGGGCCGGGTGAAATCGTCGATGTCGGGCGTCGCCGCGGTCACCGGAAGAGTCCGATCGCGTGGTCGAGGGACCAGGTCTGCCAGGACATGGCGAAGAGGGCGACGAGCGAGATCAGCGCCATCATCGCGTTCTGCCCCTGCTCGGCCCAGTCATGGATCATCAGGACCAGGTAGAGGAGGTTGAGGAGCAGGCCGCCGACGAGGGCGACCGGGGTGAGGAAGCCGGCGATCAGGCCGAGGCCGAGGGCGAGCTCGGCGTAGACGACGACGTACGCCATGGTCCTCGGGCGGGGCGCGACGACCGTGTCGAAGCCGGATCGCACCAGCTCCCACCGGTGCTTGGCGGCGACATCGGCCGCCCAGGCGATGCCGGTGCCGCGTTCGAACCAGCCCTTCTTGTCCTTGTGCCGCCAGCTCTCCAGCCACCACAGGCCGAGGCCGATGCGGAGGACGGCAAGCCATTCGGCACCGGTGAGCCAGACGGTCTGCATTCCGCGCCCCTCCCCTAGGTCGTGTCTCCCACTCTCATCTGACGGTACGTCAGTTCACCGGATGGAACATCGGAGCGCAAGAGGTAGCCCACCGTGACCGATTCGCAACAGCACCCCATTACGCTCAGCACCCATGCCCGACCACAGATCCATGGATCTCACGAACGACCGCCCCGTATACGTCATCGGCGCAGGTCCCGGCGGCCTCGCCGTCGCGGCCGCGTTGCGGGAGCGGGGCGTACGGGCCGTCGTCCTGGAGAAGTCGGAGTCCGTCGCGGCGTCCTGGCGCGGGCACTACGACCGGCTGCGGCTGCACACGACCCGGCGGCTGTCGGCACTGCCGGGGCTCGCCATACCCCGGAAGTTCGGACGGTGGGTGGCCCGGGACGATGTGATCCGCTACCTGGAGAAGTACGCGGAGTTCCATGAGCTGGAGCTGATCACCGGGGTGGAGGTCTCCCGGATCGAGCCCGTCGGCACCGACTGGGTGCTGCACGCGAGCGGTGGGCGGCGGCTCACCGGGCGGGCCGTCGTCGTGGCCACCGGCCACAACCACACCCCGCGCATACCGGACTGGCCGGGCCGGGACACGTACCCGGGCGAGCTGCTGCACGCCTCCGCGTACCGCGATCCGGCTCCGTACGCGGGCAAGGACGTCCTGGTGGTCGGCGTCGGCAACACGGGCGCCGAGATCGCCGTCGACCTCGCGGCGGGCGGCGCGGCACGGGTGCGGCTGGCCGTGCGCACCGTTCCGCACATCGTGCGCCGCTCCACGGCGGGCTGGCCCGCCCAGCGCACCGGGATCCTGGTGCGCCGCCTCCCTGTCCGACTGGTCGACAAGGCGGGCGACCTCATGTGCCGGATCTCCGTGCCCGATCTGTCGGCACACGGGCTGCCCCGACCCGACACGGGGCTCTACTCCCGGGTCCGCCAGGGGGCCATCCCGGTCCAGGACGTCGGCCTGATCGACGCGGTGCGGGCGGGCCGGGTGGAACCGGTCGCCGCGGTCGACTCCTTCGACGACGGCAAAGTGGTCCTGGCGGACGGCTCGCGCCTCGCCCCGGACACGATGATCGCGGCCACCGGCTACGACCGCGCCCTGGAACCCCTGGTGGGTCACCTCGGCGTACTGGACGGCCGGGGCCGCCCGACGGTCCACGGGGCCCGCACCCCGCGCGAGGCCCCGGGCCTGTACTTCACGGGCTTCACCAATCCGATCAGCGGCATGTTCCGCGAAATGGCTCTGGACGCACGGAAGATCGCCAAGGCCCTGGCGCGCTGAAGCCGGGGAATCGGGGAGCACGGGAGCCGGAGAGCCGGAGCCACAGGCCCGGCGCCGGGCGCCGGGCCCCCTGGACCCAGGGCGCCAGGAGAGCCGCCTGCCGGGAGCCACCGAACACAGGAGACCCGGAGCCACCGAACACAGGACGGAGTCCCGCGCGGACCAGGCGCGCGGTAGCCAGTACGTGCACGACAGTTCCTGACTGTTCGTCAGTTCTGTAATCTGACTATGCGTCAGTTGACTTGGCCGACGAGCAAGGAGCGGGCGGAACGATGCTTGGATCGACCCACGGCACCCTTACGACCGATCTCCGCGCCCGGGTGGTGGCCTGCGGAGAGCAGCCCCGTAACGCCGTCCACGACACCGCGGCGATCACCGCCGTCGCCGGTGATCTCGACGTCAGCGGCCGCCCCCTGTACGCGCCCGTCCCCGATCTCGACCGGTTCTTCCGGCCCGAGTCCGTCGCCGTCATCGGCGCCTCCGACGCCGAGGGCAGGCCGAACACCGGGATCACCCGGCAGCTGATCGGCTGGGCCGAGCGCGTGGGCGCCCGGCTGCATCCGGTGCATCCGACCCGTACCGCCGTCTTCGGGCTGCCCTGCGTCCCCTCCGTCGCGGACCTGCCCGAGCCGGTCGACCTGGCCGTGCTGCTCGTCGGCGACCCGCTGCCCGTGATCGAGGAACTCGCCCAGGCGAAGGTGAAGTTCGCCGTGGCCTTCGCGTCAGGGTTCGCCGAGACCGGTGAGGCGGGCGCGGCCGCCCAGCGACGGCTCGCCGCGGCCGTGGAGCGCTCCGGGCTGCGGCTGCTCGGACCGAACACCAACCTCAATGCCTTCGAGAGGTTCCGCGACGACCTCGAAGGGCCCGCCATCGCGCTGATCACCCAGTCCGGCCACCAGGGCCGCCCGGTGTTCACCCTGCAGGAGCTGGGCGTACGGCTCTCCCACTGGGCGCCCACCGGCAACGAGGCGGACCTGGAGACCGCCGATTTCATCTCGTACTTCGCGGGGCGGCCCGAGGTCGGGGCCATCGCCTGCTACGTGGAGGGGCTCAAGGACGGGCGCTCCTTCCTGCTCGCCGCCGACCGGGCGGCCCGCGCGGCCGTCCCGGTCGTGGCGGTCAAGGTCGGCAGGACCGAGACCGGTGCGCGCATGGCCGCCTCACACACCGGCAAGCTCACCGGCGCCGACCAGGTCGTGGACGCGGCGATGCGGCAGTACGGAGTGATCCGCGTCGACGGGCTCGACGAACTCCAGGACACCGCCGCCCTGCTGGCGCGGGCACGCAAACCGCGGACCGACGGCGTCGTCGTCTATTCGATCTCCGGCGGCACGGGCGCGCACTTCTCGGATCTCGCGACCGCCGCCGGGCTGCGGCTGCCGCCGCTGTCCGAGGCCAAGCAGGCAGAGCTGCACCAGTGGATACCGGAGTATCTGAACGTCGCCAACCCCGTCGACAACGGCGGCCACCCTGTGGGCGACTGGCGCGGCCGGAAGATCATCGACGCGATCCTCGCCGACCCGCAGGTCGGCGTGTTGATCTGCCCGATCACCGGCCCGTTCCCGCCCATGAGCGACAAGCTCGCCCAGGACCTCGTGGACGCGGCCGAGTCGACGGACAAGCTGGTGTGCGTCGTGTGGGGCTCGCCGGTCGGTACGGAGGAGGCGTACCGCACCACACTGCTCGGCTCCTCGCGGGTAGCCACCTTCCGCACGTTCGGCAACTGCATCACCGCGGTCAAGGCCTACCTCGACCACCACCGCTTCACCACCGGCTATCGCTCTCCCTTCGACGAGGCGCCCCGCACCCTCTCCCCCTCCTTCCGCAAGGCGCAGGCCCTGCTCCGCCCCGGCCACCGCCTCAGCGAGCACTCCGCCAAGCAGTTGCTGCGGGCGTACGGCATTCGCGTACCGCGTGAGCAACTGGTGACGAGCGCGGCGGCGGCGGTACGGGCCGCGGGCCTGGTCGGCTATCCGGTGGTGATGAAGGCGTCCGGCACCCGGCTCGCGCACAAGACCGAGCTCGGCCTGGTGAAGATCGGACTGACCTCGGCCAGCCAGGTGCGCGACGCCTATCGCGATCTGACCGACATCGCCCGCTACGAAAACATCGACCTGGACGGGATCCTGGTCTGCCAGATGGTCGAGCGGGGCGTCGAGATGGTTGTCGGCGTCACACAGGACGCCCTCTTCGGACCGACGGTGACGGTCGGCCTGGGCGGGGTCCTGGTGGAGGTGCTCCGGGACGTGGCGGTCCGCGTCCCGCCGTTCGGCGAGGACCAGGCCCGCTCGATGCTCGGCGAACTGCGCGGGCGGGCCCTGCTGGACGGGGTCAGGGGCGGGCCTCCGGTGGATGTGGACGCGCTCGTCGAGGTCGTCCTGCGGGTCCAGCGGATGGCGCTCGAGCTCGGCGGGGACCTCTCCGAGCTGGACATCAACCCGCTGATGGTGCTGCCGCGCGGGCAGGGAGCGGTGGCGCTGGACGCGCTCGCCGTTTGCCGCTGAGCGAACGACGACCGCCCGGCCGACGAAGACCGCCAGGCCGACGAGCGCCGCCAGGCCGACGACGACGATCAAAACGAGAACGAAGACGAAGACGAAGACGAACCGGAGCCGCACCCCCATGACTTCCTCCCCCGAAGAGTCCGTTGAGTCATTGGTACTGCACGCCACTGACAACGGCGTCTCGTGGATCACCCTCAACCGGCCCGAAGCCATGAACGCCGTCACCTGGGCCCAGCGGGAGCGGATCATCGCGCTGCTCTCCGACGCCTCGGCCGACCCGGAGGTACGGGCCGTCGTGATCACCGCCACCGGCAAGGGCTTCTGCGCCGGAGCGGATCTGCGCGGGGGGCCCTCGTCCGGGGAGCGCGTGCCGGGCGATGTCGCCCGTACGATCCGGCTCGGCGCGCAGCGCTTCATCGCGGCCGTACTGGACTGCGAGAAGCCGGTGATCGCAGCGGTGAACGGGACGGCCGCGGGGATCGGTGCCCATCTCGCGTTCGCCTGCGATCTGGTCCTGGCCGCCGAATCCGCCCGGTTCATCGAGGTGTTCGTACGGCGCGGGCTCGTCCCGGACGGTGGCGGCGCGTATCTGCTGCCGCGGCTGATCGGGCCGCAGCGCGCCAAGGAGCTGATGTTCTTCGGGGACGCGCTGCCGGCGGCCGACGCCGAGCGGATGGGGCTGGTCAACCGGGTCGTGGCGGCGGAGGACCTGGAGAAGACGGCCCGTGAGTGGGCCGAGCGCCTCGCCCAGGGGCCGACGCGCGCCCTCGCCCTCACCAAGCAGATGGTCAACGCCTCCCTCGACGCCGACCGTGCCACCGCGTTCGCGGCCGAGGCGGCGGCACAGGAGATCAATATGACGACGCGCGACGCGAACGAGGGCGTTGCCGCCTTCATCGAGCGCCGCGCCCCCACGTACCGGGGCATCTGAGCGGGTGTCGCTCTCCCCTGCGTGCCCGGGGCGGGCGGGTGCGTCCACGGGGCGGGCGGGGCCGGCGTGGTGCAACCGCGTGGCGCGTCCCTGGGGCAGGACGGGCGCCCTGCCCCAGGGGTCGAATCACCAGGTCGGCCCGGGGATCCGTCAGGACCGGCTGTTGTACATGCCCCAGCCGGTGCCGAGCTTCACGGGGCCGGCTTTGTATCCGCCATTGCCGTTGCCCACGTACCGCCACAGGTCGCCGGCGGTGGTGCGGGAGGACGCCAGGTCGTCGATGCCGTCCGTCGTGAGGTCACCGATGCCGACCGTGGCGTTGTGCGCGCTCCAGCCGGCTCCGGAGTGTCCGGGTCCGGCTCGCGTGAGCCGGACCCGGTGTGCGGTGTCGCGTGTCAGACGATGCCCGGGGGATAGCCGTAGTGGGCACCGCCCCGGACGAGGACCCGCCAGGCCTCCTCCTGACCGGAACAGTCGGGGAACACCTCCAGGCGGACGCCGGGTCCCCAGCTCAGGGCGAGATCACCGGCCTTGCCGAGGTGGACGCTCTCCACACGCGGCTCAGCCTTGCCGAAGACGTCGTTGAGGAGCTCGGCGCGCGCGTCGAACATCGTCGAGAAGGTGCCGAACGCGTCCGGTCCCGCGCCCTTCTGCGGGTACCTCATGTCGTGCGACCCGAGCAGCACCCTGTCGTCGTGGACGAACCGGAACGGGCACTGGATGTGAAGGCCGAGCTCCTCACCGCGTGCGCCGGTGAACTCGACCACCCCCATGCTCACGGCCCTTCCGACGGTGCGGACCACCGCCTGGTCCAGTAGGCGCCGAACGCCTTCGGCCTCTTCCTCAGCACCCACGGAACATCCCCTTGGCCTCCTCGATGATGCGATGGTAGCCGTATCCTCGCCCGGTGATCCGGTCGTGCAAGGCACGTCGCTCACCAGGAGTCACGTCTCGGCCGAGGTCGCGCTCCACTGCGCGGAGAGCGTCCCTGAACTCCTTGTTCTCCGCCTGGTTGCCGCGGGGCGCGTGGTACCCGTCGTCATCAAGGTTGCCGGAGTCCCAGCCCTTCTTGATGTCCTCAAGGCCCTTGTCCCAGTCGAATCCGCCGTCGTTGTGCACCAGGACGGCCGAGCTGCCGGCCAGCACATAGAAGGTATGGGCGTTGCTGACGGTGAGGTTGTAGACCCGCTGTTTCTGGGCCCAGGTACGGGTTCCAACGACCGTCCGCAGCGTTCCGTCCGGTGTGCGCAGACGGTCCCCTGGCCGTACCTGACCAGCAGTGATCCAGCTGTTCTGGTCGACCAGCCACAGCGGATGGTTGTCGGTCGCCGTGAAGGCGCCGGTGGCGTTGCCGCGGGCGCCGTCGTTGTCGACGGTGAGGCGTACGAGGCGCTTGGCTCCGTCGCCGACGATCACCCGCTGCACGGTCTGCGGCCCCGACAGTCCCACGGACGGGCCCCACGCACCGCCTCCGCCGCAGAGGCGTCGGCGGTGGAGATCAACATGACCACCGCCGACGCGAACGAGGGTGTGGCGGCCTTCGTCGAACGCCGCACGCCCACGTACCGCGGGCGCTAGACAGTGTCTTGTGGATCAAGCCGGATCAGCGCCTGAAGGGAGATCCACTTGATCTGCAACGATGCAAACCATGAAACGGTCCGACACCACCTGACTTGCGTCCTCGCCGAGCACGCCAAGCGCGCCGGAACTCGGGTTCTGGCTCAGCTTCTGGCTGAGGCGGTCACAGCGGGCTGAAGCGGAAGACCTGGTCGCCTGCCCCGGTGCATTCGGCCTGGATCGCCTCGGCTCCTTCTGTGTGGGGAGGCAGGATGCCGATGCACATGCCGCTGTCCATGGGGTGCAGTCGGTATCCGCTGCCGGAGGGCTCCAGGCGGTACTGCTGGCCGAGGGCGTCGGTGCAATCGCTCGGGGACAGCAGTTCCGAGCCCTCGACGGGAGCTTCATCGGCACCCAGGCAGCCCGGTCCGTGCTGCGGGTGGTTCCACTTGATGCGGTAGATCTGGTTGCCGAGGGATTCGAGGTAGACCCGCGGCTGGGGTGCCTCGGCGCAGGGGCGCTGTACGGCGATCTCGCGATCGGTATTGCCGTTGCGTTCCCGGCCTTCTGTGATGCACAGGCTGGAGGAACTCGCCGGGTGCATTCTCACGAAGCCGGCCTTGGGCATTCCCGCAGGAGCGGGGGTAGTGGGCGCAGGGTTCTTGGTCGGGGCCTTGGTGGGCCGGGTTGTGGGGCCGGGCAGCGGCGCAGTGTCCGTCTCGTCGCTGCCGGCCGGGGAGGCATTGGGCGATGTGGAGGGCGACGGGGAGGCAGGGGAAGAAGCGGACGGCGTAGGGGCCGAGGGGCTGATGCGGGTGGGCGGGGCGGCCCCCGTCTTGTCGTCGCCGGGTTTGGCCCCGGGCAACAGGACGAGCAGAAGCACCCCCGCGATGGCGCAGGCGCTGGTGATGGCCGCGGGCAGGGCGCGGTTGCGGCGTCTGGGTCCGTTGGCCTCAGGCATCGGCCGGGCAGGCGACGGCGTGGTGGGCGCGGACTCCTGCTCGGGGCTCTCCGTGGTGGTCGACGCCTGGACAGTCGTGATGTCGGCGCCGGCGGCCGTGTCCGAGGGTGTCTCGCTGCCGGAACCTGTTGCAGTGCCCGTGTCCGCGCCGGCGGCCGTGTCCGGGGGTGTCTCGCTGTCCGAGGGTGTTGCGGCGTCCGAAGCTGTCGCGGTGTCCGTGCTGGTGGCGGTGTTGACCGTGCCCTCCGGCGGGGCATCTTCCGTACCGCCGACGCCGTTTAGGGCCGCGGGTTCCTCACTCATCGCGAGTCGGCGGCGGGCCTGCACCCAGGCGTCGATGGTGGCGGCGTCGCCGCCGCAGGCACGGACGAAGGCGATCAGGAGCTCTTCGCGGGGGAGGTCCTGCCGTGCCAGCGCGCCGGAGATCGTGGCGCGCGGCAGCGCGTCGCCGGCGTCGTCGGCCTTGCGTTCCAGCTGCCGGTAGCTCAGGTCGGCCCAGTTGCGTAACTGGCGCATCGTGGCGACGAATTCCGCCGGTGTACGGGCGGTCTTCGGGTCCGGCCCCGCTTCCCCCATGTCCCCTCCTCGGTCACACGTGCTGAGGAGAGTAGTGCGCAGGTGAGGGGAGAGCGGAACCGGCACGGGCAGATGGTGCCAGGCGGCATGCAACTTCATCGTCGTCCTCTCCGCAATCAGCGGGTGATGTGCCGGTAGCTGACAACGTCGGAGGGATCCGTCAGCGGTGCGACGTTGATGGTGCGGCCGGTGCGGGGGGCGTGGATGACCTTGCCGTCGCCGATGTAGAGCTGGACGTGGCCGCCGCCGCGGGTGATGACCAGGTCGCCGGGGACGAGCTTGGTGCGGGTGGTGGGCT
Source organism: Streptomyces sp. NPDC054841 (assembly GCF_053611045.1). Lineage (NCBI taxonomy): Bacteria > Bacillati > Actinomycetota > Actinomycetes > Kitasatosporales > Streptomycetaceae > Streptomyces > Streptomyces sp. NPDC054841. Next base: position 17,494 of record NZ_JBSGZO010000034.1, read on the forward strand.
CTCCTGCATCGACCTGGCGCCACGTGGTGCGCGGCAGGTGCACCCCGGCCTTCTCCCACGCACGCATCACGAGTCCCGAGCAGTCGAACCCGCGGGGCCCGGTACCGCCCCAGACGTAGGGCTTGCCCAACTGCGCCCGGGCGAAGGCGACCGCCACGGCGCCGCCCTTCGCAGGCCGCTTCTTGCCCGCAGTACCGGGCTTCTTCGGCGCAGGCGCAGGCGCGGGCCGGTGGGATGCATCGCCCGGCTCATGACCGGTGGGGCCGGCCGCGGACGTCACGCGCAGCGTGTCGCCGGCGTAGATCAGGGTCGAGGCACCCAGGTTGTTCAGCTTCTGGAGGGCTTTGACGCTCGTGCCGTGCTTCTGGGCGAGGGCGTAGAGGGTGTCACCGGGCCGCAGCACAATCTTCTTCACCGCGGCGGGCCTGGCCGCGTCCCGGCCGGGGCGGGGCTCGGCCGGCTTGTCAGGGTTCTCCACCGGGTGTGGCACTGGCGGCAGTTGAGGTGGCACGGGGGCGGTGGGGTCCTGAGGCTCGAGACTGGCCGGCGGCCGCCCGGCCGACGACGACCCGTCCGGCTCGTGTACGGCCAGGCCCGCGCCGAGCAGCAGGAACAGCGCGAACAGCACCATCAGGAACGGAATCGCCCACCACACCTCCCGCTCGCCGCTCCTGGGCGAGGTACGGGCCCGCGGGCGCCGGTGGGAAACCGGGCCGTCTGCCCGCCTCGGCGCCTGCCGGCCGGGCATCGTCATCGTCTGCTGTGTCATCACAACCTCCTTCTCGGGCCCCGGAGTTCGTGGCCCGGAAAGGAGGCTCTTCCGCCTCGAAGGTGTCCCGCCAGATCTTCTGGAGTCCCGGACAGTCCGGATCCGTCCGCCGGTGGAAAACCGCTGGCGACGGGCGGGGAATGACGTGCGGACACCCCGTCCGACCAGCACAGACGACTCCGGACTGTCCCGGCCGCCGCATTCCCTTGCCCGGGCCCGGACCCGGCGGCGACGCTTCTCGCACCGCCCCGCACCGCCGGGCGGCGCCCCCAGTCGAAGGCGCCGCCACGCGCTGCCGGGCCGGCCCTGCCGCCCGCTGGTGTCGACGACCGCAGGCAGGCGCAACCACAGCCGGGGCCACGTCAACAAGCCCGGCTCATCCCGCACCAAGCCCTCAGCTCAAGGAGCATCAGCATGCGTATCGCACGATCACGAAAGACCCGCTCGCTCGCGGTGGCCGTCGCTGCCGCCGGCCTCCTGGTCGGCGGCATCACCGCCGGTACCAGCGGCGCCGCCACCAGCGAAAGGCCCACCGACACGATCGTCAACACGGCGGCGCAACAGTCAAAGAAGCAGTCCAAGACCCGGGGCCGGAACGCAGAGCGCTGCCTGACCGACACCGCGCACTACGAGGTTCGCAATCACTGGGTGAACATCAAGACCGCCGATCTCAAGATACGCATCACGCGGTGCGTGAATGCGTCCGGGGCGCTGACATCAGGCACCACATCTCGCATCTTCGCCACGACGACGACAGCCGGCGACCTGCTGTACGGAGTCACGGTCACACCAGAGACCACTCCCGCCGTCATCAAGGCGACAGGAAGCCGGTACATCCTGCAGCAGGACGTCGAGCACAAGACCTGCCTGGGCACCAAGTACGGCCCGTGGTGCTACCACAACAACATCACGTTCACGATCACGGTGAACAAGACAGGTACCAAGTGGGAGGTGAGCAGCAAGGACACGAGCGGCGACGACGACATCGTGCCTGCCTGACCCGTCCCAAGGCGGGTTCGCCCTCGCCGTCGCCTGACTGCTCGGGGCTTCGGCCCCGAGCAGCTTCGGAGCCTCGGCGCTGTCAGAACAGCGGGATCATCCCGGTCGTCGGCGCCTCGCCGTCGGCGTCAGGGAGCTCGTCCTGATACGCCGTGGCGTCGACGGCCGGGACCCTGGTCATGCTGCCCTCGCAGAGGACCAGGGCCCGACGGTTGCGCTTGTGGTCGTGCACGGACACAATCCCGAGCGCGCTCGTCGGCGCGCCGGCGTAGATGCCGCCGCACACAGGGCACTCAACCCGCGGATACCTGGCCATGTGCCCAGTGTCGTACAGGACACTGACACCCGGCGGAGCAACCGGCGCCACGGCATCGCGGTCACTCACCGGGCTCGGTCTCCGGCCGGAGGTGCCGCGGCCGTGTGCCGGGCGAGCCGCCGGGCGGGCCGAGCGGCCCATCGCTCCCTGCTCGCCGCCGAGGCCGCGCACGACGAGTTCGACGCGGCAACGAGCTGTACGGCGCCCAGTACCCGTCACTTCCTATTCGGCGCTCCGGGCAGCGGCGATGAACGCCGTGATCAGCTCGGGGCTCTTGACTCCGCGGCTGATCTCGATCCCGCTGGAGACGTCCACACCCCACGGACGGGCCCCACGCACCGCCTCCGCCACATTGCGCGGACCGAGTCCCCCGGCGAGCAGCCACGGCAGGCCGGGCGCCGGCAGCCGGCTCCGCGACCAGTCCCACACCTCGCCCGCGCCCGGCACCGGAGCGTCGAGCAGCAGGATGTCCTCGCCGCGCTCCCCGTGACGCGGCACGTCGTCCCGTACGGCGACCCCCCGGATCAGGGTCCGCCCGGCCGGCCGCAGCGCGTCGTAGAAGGCGAGGTCCTCGTGCCCGTGCAGCTGTACGGCGCGCATCCCGCTCGCGTCCAGCGACTCCCGGACCTCCTCCAGGGGCTGGTCGCGGAAGACTCCGACCGTCATGATGCCCTCCGGCACGCGCCGTGCCAGCCTGCGCGCGGTCCCGGCGTCGACGCGGCGCGGGCTCTCGGCGAAGACGAAGCCGATCGCGTCGGCGCCCGCCTCGACGGCGGTGTCCACGTCCTGCTCGGTCCGCAGACCACAGACCTTGATGAACAATGCGGTGCCCTTCTGCTGCTCCGTGACTGCCGCGATCGTGCCCGTCCTGCCGCTGCTCCGCACCCGCCGCGCCCCTCCGCCGCCACGCTACTCGCCCGCCGCCGCACCACCGGCGGTGGCGGGATCACCGGCAGGTGATCCACGGGATCCTTCACCAGGGCAGAGTGGGTGGTGACGAAATGAGCACGGGCGCTCCTGACCAGGCGTTTGCCACCTCTGCTGCGGAAGGCTCGGGCCTGCTGCCCACCGGCACGAAAACCGGCTCCTCAGGTGTCATTGCCATGCCATAGGCTGCGCTCGGCTGCGCATCACGCGTCGATGAGCGACGTGGGGGGATCGCGCGCTGTCTTTCTTCTTCTCCCGGCCTTACGCCGGATTCTTCGTGGGGGTACGAATCACTGTGCGCATGCGCAGCACCTCGGCCGCGACCGCGCTCGCGGTCCTCTTCAGCTCGGTGGCACTGGCCGCGAGCGCGGCGGGCACGGCAGCAGCCGACTCCGCCAAGGTCCTTCCGCTCTCCGCCGTTGGCGACATCGTGGTGGACGGCGTGCACCAGCGCGTCTTCATCAGCGATCCGCAACAGGGCAAGATCATCTCTACCGACTATGCCGGCACGGTCCTCGCGACTGTCAGCGCGCTGCCCGGCGTGGAGGGACTCGCTCTCAACGCTGCGTCGGACCGCCTGTACGCGGCCGTCCCGGGCAGCGACGCCATCGTGGCGCTCGACACGGCGACTGCCACCGTGAGCAGCCGGTTTCCCACCGGCAGCGGTACCGACCCGCGCAGCCTCGCCGTCATCGGTGACAAGGTCTGGTTCGGGTACGGCCCGGCCGGCGACGGCGACATCGGCTCGCTGGACATGGCCGGCACCGAGCCGGTCGTGACTCTCGACCAGGCGCAGGCCAGCGGCTGGTACAGCGCGCCGCTGCTGGTCGCAGCTCCGGGCGCACCCGGCAAGCTCGCGGCGGCGGACCGGTACGGCTCGCCCGGCGCGCTGCGCGTGTACGACGTCACGTCGGGCCAGGCGACCCAGACCGCGGCGGCCGGTGCCTCCGGCCGGATCGCCGACGCCGCGTTCACCCCGGACGGCAGCAAGATCATCACCGCGACGCCGGGTGGCACCCACACGGTCTGGCAGAGCTCCGACCTGTCCCAGGCCGGCGCGTACGAGACCAAGACGCACTACGCGAACGGTGTTGCCGTCGCCGCCGACGGCGCGGTCGCAGCCGGCACCGACTCGTGGTACGACCCGGACGTGCACGTCTTCCTGCCCGGTGGCACGAGCCCGGTGCGGCGTTACGACTTCCCCAACACCGGGACCTCCAGCGGCGCCGACACCCTCGCCGAAGGCGCCCTGGCCTGGGAGCCGGCGGGCCACCGTCTGTTCGCGGTGTCCGGCAACAACCAGGGTGTGTACACGCTGCGCTCCTTCACCGACGCCACCAAGTCGGTGCCGCAGATCACGGTGACCGCCCCGTCCACTGCCAACCGGGCGCAGGCGCTCACGGTCAAGGGCAAGGTCACCGCGACCGTGCCGCTGCCGGCCGGGACGCCGCTGACCGTGACCCGGTTCGACGTGGAGACCCCGGCGGGCAAGGTGCTGGCTCCGGTGAAGACGGACGCCACGGGCGCGTTCTCGTTCACCGACACCCCGCTGGTCGGCGGAAAGGTCACCTACAAGGTGTCGTTCGCGGGCGACGCGACGCGCGCCGCGGCCTCCGGCTCCTCGTCGGTCGAGGTCTCCCGTGCGGCGGTCTCGCTCACGCTGAACCAGAACGGCACCGTCCACGCACAGGGCGCCGACGTGAAGTTCACGGCCCGGCTCGGCAACACGTACAAGAACCGCGTCGTCGAGATCTGGACCGACCCGTACGGCGCCGACGCACCCAAGCGGCTGCTCAGGCGGGGGACGGTCGACGCCAACGGCAACCTGTCCGCCGTCGTTGACATGACCCGTGACACCACAGTCACGGCCGTGTTCGCGGGCGACGCCCGCTACGCGTCGAAGACCGTGAAGTCGACCGCTTACGCGAAGGTGCGGATCGCGACGACGCTGTCCGGGCACTACAAGACCGGCACGATCAGCGGCGTCGGGCACCACTACTTCCGCAAGACCGCGAACCCGCTGGTCACCACGACCATGTCGTACTACGCGGGCCGTAAGCAGCGGCTGGAGCTCCAGGTGTACTACCAGGGCCAGTGGTACAGCAGCAACGAGTACTTCGCGCTGAGCACCGGCGGGGTCTCCCGGGTGAACCTCGGGGCGCCGGGCGAGGCCGGAATCCGCGCCCGCGTGCGCTCGTCGTACATCGACCCCTCGTCGGGCGACAGCGCCAACTACACCACGCACGGCGGCTGGAAGTACCTGTACTTCACCAACTGACCGTCATGTAGCCCGGCTCCGCACCACAGGTCACCACAGGTCCGCTCCGCGGGCGGTCACGCCGCCGCCTGCGGAGCGGCCGAGTCGGCGACGGCTGCCCAGCGCGTGTGCGGGTCGGGACCGTGCCAGTAGGCGGAGACTCCAGGCGCAGGCCGGCCGGACCGGAAGGTGCGTGCCGGACACCGGCACAGGCGGCGGCAAGTCCCTTCCTATCTGACGATCCGTCAGGTTCAATGGAGGGGTGATGGGACATGCCGGGATGGCGGCCACCGCCGTCCGCTACCTCAGGTCGGTGGGCGCCCCCGCGGCCACCGAGCCGTTCGACGCCCTGCCGCGCCCGGAGCTGCGGACCGTCGGCGAAGACGAGCGGCTGCCGCTCGACTCCGGCGAATTCCGCCGCGTGCTCGGCCACTTCGCGAGCGGCGTCACCGTGATCACGGCCCAGGACCCCGAGGGCGACGGCCTCGCCGGCTTCGCCTGCCAGTCCTTCGCCTCCCTGTCCCTCGACCCGCCCCTGGTCGCCTTCATGGTCGCCCGTACGTCGACTACCTGGCCGCGCATCGCCCGCGCCGGGGCGTTCTGCGTCAACATCCTGGGCGCCGGGCAGGGCGAGCTGTGCCGCGCCTTCGCGGTGAGCGGCGCGGACAAGTTCGCGGGCGTCTCCCACGCGCCCGCCCCCGTGACGGGATCGCCGCGGCTCGACTCCGTACCGGCCTGGATCGACTGCACGATCCGCACGGTCCACACGGGCGGTGACCATCTGATCGTGGTGGGGCGGGTGGAGGCGCTGGGCGCGGAGCAGGAGGGGGATCCCCTCCTGTTCCACCGGGGACGCTTCGGCCGGTTCAGCTCCTGAAGGTCAGCGCCTGAAAGTCAGCGCCTGAAAGTCAGCGTGGGATTCTCTCCCTGTAGGAGGGGCGTACGGACGCGGGGGTACGGGTTCGCGCCGCGCCCGGTGTACCGGGGGGAGGCTTCCGGCGCGTCGGGCCGCCGGTAGACCGCCGATGCGCGTCAGACCGCCGGTGCCACCCGCCGCCGCCTGATCACCAGTGCCATCAGCGCCGCCGCCGCGCACAGCGCGCCCGACGCGTACCAGACCACGTCGTACGAACCGAAGACGTCCCGCGCCAGACCGCCCGCGAAGGCAACGACCGCCGCGACGAACCAGGCCCGGTGGATGCGGCCAGGCGCGCGGCCGCCACGGCGAGCACGGTGTAGATCGCCGCTGTGGCGGCGCCGGGCCCGAGGAGCAGGAGCCCCACGCTCCAGTCGAAGCTCCCTGCCAGAACCAGTACGACGAGAGCCAGAACGGCGGCGATCGCGATACCGCACCGTGTGCCGGCCTCGCCGGCGGCATCGGCGCCGCTGGCGGCCGGCCACCTGGCACCGGCCGCACTCAGGTTCGTGACGCAGTAGACGCCCAGCACCACGGCCGCGGCGTATCCGGCGGCGGCTCGCTCGGCTCCGGCAGGCGGGGTGTGGCTGAGCAGCAACGCATACAGCACCACCGGCGGCGCCAGAGCGGCGGCCGCACGCCCCGCTGTCTTCATCGCCGTGGAGGAGGGCCCTGCCACCACGCCCTCCAGCCCCACCCACCCGAAGAGCAGCGGCACCACCGCGAGGGGACCGAGCCAGGCGGTCTCCAGGGAGAGCCATCCCAGCCACCATGCCCCGACCAGCACCAGCACCATGACCAGGCGAAGCCGCAGCATCCAGACCGGCGGCTTCACCTGGAGCAGTGCCAGCGCCGCCGCGACGGCCAGCACCGCCCCCGCGGTGACTCGGGCGGCGGCGCCGTCGGCGGAGAACTCGCCCGCCGCCGCCACCACCGCCGCCTGACCCACCGCGAAGCCCGCGAAGTACAGCCCCTGCACGGCGCGGGCGGCGGCGGGTCCCAACCGTGCGTGCACGAAGGCCACTTGCCCACCGGCCTGCGTGCCCCCCGCCCTTGCCAGCACCAGGCACCACAGGTAGACCAGCCCGGCGACCGCGAGGGCGGCACCGGACGCCGGTGCCAGGGCGGCCGGCACCAACAAGGTTCCACCGCCCAGGACCGCCCCCGTGGTGCCGAGCGAGGACGGCGGACGCGTCTTCGCCACCGGTGCCGCGGGTGCGTGGCTCACAGTTGACGGAAGAACGTGGGCGGCTGGGCGGTGACCTCCTGGCCCGCGGCGACCAGCGGCCCGTCGGCACGGTCCGGCCACCCGGGCATCCGGGTCTCGGCGGACACCTCAAGACCCAAGTGCGGGGCCAGGAAGGCTGACCAGCCCGGCATCAGCGGCGCCGACAGCGACGTCACCAGTGCCAGCGCCTCCACATGCGTGACCAGGCGCCGGGCGTACGCGTCCTTCGCGTCGTCGCTGTGCTCCGCGGCGGCCCGCGACCGCGCCAGCGCCGGCAGATCGCCGACGCCACGATCGATGGCGTGGGCGAGGGCGGCGGCCGCGGCCTGCGGCGACAGCGACTCCGCGGCCAGGGTCGACGCGATCTCGTCGGCCAGTCCGTCGAGTACTTCCGTGAGCGGCCCCGTGTACGCCACTGCGGCGGCGACGGCGGGCACGGCGGAGCCGAAGTCCTCACCGAGCAGGTGGAGCACGGATTCGGCCCACCGCTCCGCACCGTCGACGAGGAGCGTCTCGACGGTGTCCGCGAACTCCTTGGCCGCGAAGTTGGTCTGCTCACGCTCCGGGCCGGTCAGACACAGGTGGAAGCGCAGTGCGTCCGCGGAGACCTGACGCAGGAACTTCCCTCCCCACACCGCGTGGTTGCGGCTGGTGGAGAACTTCTCGCCCTCCAGCCGGTAGAACTCGTTCGTCACGACCTGGCTCGGCAGGGTGAGCGTGCCCTGCGCCATCAGCAGAGCGGGCCACAGCACCGCATGGGAGAACGAGCAGTCGAAACCGATGAAGTTGACGATCTTCGTCTCGGGATCGGTCCACTGCCGGCGCCACAGCTCCGGTTCGCCCTCGGCCTCGGTGAGGCAGGCCGTGGCCGCGATGTATCCGAAGATGCCGCTGAACCACGTGTCGAGGATGTGCCCGTCCCACTCGGCGAGCGGCACCGGGATGCCGTAGTCGGCGATCCGGCTGATCGGGGTCAGCGGCAGCTCGCGGCTCAGCAGCGTCTCCAGGTAGGCGGTCAGGCGGGGACGCCATTCGGCCTGCGCCTGGGCCCGCTCGTAGTAGTCGAGGAGCTGCCCGCGGTAGTCCTCCAGCGGGAAGCAGATCCGGTCCAGGGTGCGCAGCTCGGGCTCTTCCCAGCAGCTGGTGCAGCGCGGCGCGGCGAGGCCCGCCGGCTCCTGCGGCAGGCCGCACGCCTCGCAGTAGACGCCGTCGGACGGGTCGCCGCAGAACTGGCACTCGCCGCGTACCTCTGCCTCGTACAGGTGCCGCTCGCAGCCGGCGCAGTAGAAGACCGGCAGGTTCCGGACTACCAGCCGGTCCTGCTCCCACAGCGAGGTGAAGAACTCCTGGACGACGGCGGTGTGGCGGGGGTTGGTCAGCGGGCGGGTGAACCAGTCGTGGTGCATCGCCCCCAGGGACAGCGTCTCCTCCATCCGGTTGCCGAACCGGAACGCCGTCTCGTAGGCGGTGGAGCCGATTTCGGCGGCGCGCCGCGGGACGTAGCAGGAGTGCTCATCGGAGTAGCCGACGTGGCGGACGTGGTGGCCGCGCTGGCGCAGGTGACGGGTGAGGACGTCGGCGCCGAGGAAGGGCCCGGACAGATGCCCCAGGTGCAGGTCGCCGTTGGGGTTGGGCGGGGCGCTGGTGACGATGTAGGTGCTCATGAGGCTGTGGTTCCTTCAGGTATACGGAGGACGTCGCCCTCGGGGCGGTCGGTGTCGTCGGGCAGCAAGGCCAGGGCGCCGGCCTCGGCCGTCGGGGCCTCGATCGGCGGCTGCGGAGGTCGCAGCACGCGAGAAGCGGCTGCCGTGACGCGGGCGTGGGGCGGCAGGTCGTCGAGGACCACGGAGTGCGCGCCGATGCGGGCATCGATGCCGACGGTGACGGGACCCAGCACACTGGCTCCGGTACCGATGATCACGCCGTCCTCGATGACGGGATGCCGACGGGAGCCGGCCGGCCGGCGCAGGTCCTTCCACCAGCCCACCGAGCCGAGCGTGACTTGGTGGTAGAGCATCACGTCGTCGCCGATCCGTACGGTTTCTCCGATGACCACGGCGCTGCCGTGGTCGATGAAGAAGCGGCGGCCGATCTCCGCGCCGGGATGGATCTCGATCCCGCTGACGGACCGCGCGGTCATCGACACCGCGCGTGCCGTGATGCGGTGCCCGTGCCGCCACAGCCAGTGCGCGAAGCGGTAGCTCCACAGGGCGTGGATGTGCGGATACAACAGGGCCTCGCGTCTGCTGCGGGCGGCCGGATCCTTCGACAGGATCGTCTCCAGGTCCTCACGCATCAGGAACAGCACCGACGGCCGTGACTCACGCACCGTGCGCTTCCTGCGTGCCTTTTTCGACTCCCGTCGGCCCGTGGGGCGCTCACATGTGGTCATAGGGCGCCTCCGGCACGATCGGCCGGCCACCGAGGAACCGCTGAGGCCGGTAGGGCTCGAGCAGCTCCTGGGTGGCCTTGCCGATGACCGCACCGCCCTCCGTGATCTCGCGGACGGCCAGCTCCGCCACGGCCGGGGCCAGCTTGAAGCCCCCACCGCTGAAGCCCAGCGCCAGATACAGGCCCTCGGGTCCCGCGGCGCCGACGACGGGCCGTCTGTCGGGGGTGTACCCGTCCAGGCCGGAGCGGGTCCCGACCAGCGGGGCCTTGGCCGCGGCGGGCACCCGGCGGGAGATCGCGGCGACGGCCGCGTCGACCTCCTGCGGCGTCAGCGGGGCCACATCGTGGTCCAGCCGCACGTCCGGGTTGCTCGGCACACCGAAGTAGAACCGGTCCAGGCCTTCGGGCCGGAAGTAGCCGCCCGTGGTGTCGTCGATGCAGGTCGGCACGGACACCGGCGAGCCGCGTCGGCCCGCACCGGGCAGCGAGGCCTGGGCCAGGCCGATACGGCGCGCGGTCACCGGAATCTGAATGCCCAGATGCGCGGCCGGAGCGGACCCCCAGGCCCCGCTGGCCAGGATCACCAGCGGCGACTCGATCAGCCCGATCGAGGTCTGCACGCCGGTGACGGCGCCGCCCCGCTCCACGACCCGTTCCGCCCGCACCCCCTCGGACGGGCTGACGCCCAGGCGGCGGGCCGCCGCGAACAGCGCGCCCGCCGTCGCGGCCGGGTCGGCGTAGCCGCCCTCGGGCTCGTACGCGGCCGCGCCCACCCCCTCAACACTGAGTCCCGGGTACAGCGTGCGGACCTCGTCGGTGCCGATGACCTCGGACCGGCGGTGGCCGGCGACCGCGCCGACCCGCTCGCAGTTCTCCCGCAGGGCCTCCGTGTGCTGCTCGCCGACGAGCATCACGAAACCGGTGCGGCGGTATCCGCAGTCCCCGCCGATGACCTCGGCCCAGTGCTCGAACACGGGCAGGCTGCGCGCAGTGAGCGCGGTGTCCGGGCTCACGGTGTGGTGCAGGCGCAGCAAACCGCCGGAGCGTGACGTCGCTCCCTGGGCGGCGGTGCGTCCCTGATCGCACAGGACGACACGTCCCAGGCCGGAGAGGCCGAGGTGGTAGGCGATGGCAGCTCCGATGACTCCACCGCCGATGACGACGGCGTCCGCCGGCTGCGGGGCGCTCACCGGTCCGTCCCGGTTCCGGCCACTGCATCGGCGATGCCGAACTCGGCCGCCCAGTACGCGCGTTCGGCGGCGACCGCGTCCGCGCCGCCCCACCAGATGCTGACGAACCGCAGCCGGGTGCTGCCGTCGTTGGTCAGGTCGTGATCGAGGAACGGCGTGATGAACACGGTGTCGCCCGCGCCCACCCGGCGCGTCTCCTCGCCGATGCGCATGACGCCGCTGCCTTCGGTGATGAAGAACATCTCATTCTCGTCGTGCGAGTGCGCGGTCGAGGTGTCGCCGGGCGCCACATCGACCCAGGCTCCGCCCCAGAAGGGCTCCTTGACCGCCCCGTCCCACGGGAAGATCCGCCGGCCGCTGACGTTGTACTCCGCCTCGAACGTCATGTCCTCGGGGCGGGTGGTGAATACGTGCATGGTGTCTCCGTTTCGAAGCGGCGTGCGTCAGACGGTGGCCGGCTGCGGCGACAGCGGCCGGCGGTCGAGGACGCGGCGCAGGTCCCGGTGGATGGTGTCGGCCTTGTCACACATCTGGCTGAAGGACGTGGCACTGCCGATGCCGTGCCGCCACTCCGTCATGCCGTCGAGGTAGATCCCGACTTCGCAGTCGGCGGTGGTCTCGGCGCGAAACGCCCGGGTGACGTTCACGCGGCCCTCCCCGTCTCGCCGGAGGTAGGCCGTGAACGGCTCCAGCTGGGAGGGAAGCTTCGGCTCCCGGTAGCCGGTGCAGAGGATCACCGCGTCCACGTCGAGCGTGCCCGTCGCACCGGTGAAGACCTCCGTGGTGGTCAGGCGCACCCCGGAATCGGTGACGTCCACCCGCGTGACGTCGGTACGCCGGTGCATGTGCAGGCGGTGGACGCCGGTCAGCCGGTCCTGGTAGACCGCCTGGTACAGGGCGGTGGACACGTCGGGATCGACGGCCGAGTAGTTCGTGGCACGTGACTGGTCGAGGGCCTTCTCCCGCACGGCGCCGTCCAGCGAGTAGAAGTAGTCGGTCGACTCGGGGAAGTAGACCTCGTTGCTGAAGTGGCCCAGCTCGTACATCTTGAAGCCGCCGTGCCGCACGAGCGAGTGGATCTGCGCGCCCGGATCCTCGCCGGACAGATGCAGCACGATCTCGCCGGCGGTCTGCCCGGCGCCGATGACCGCGAACCGCTTCGGCTCCCGGTCCGAGCCGCGCAGGGCGGCCATGCGGGGCAGGTACTGCGCTGCATGGAAGACACGCTCACCGACGGCGTCGGCGAAGACCGCCGGCACGTGGGGCCGGTGCCCGGTGGCGAGGGCCACGTTGCGCCCGTAGTGCTCGTGCACGCTGCCGTCGCGGGGGTCGCGGCTGACCACTCGCGCGGTCCGCACCACGCCGTCGGCGTCCGCGACCGGCTCGATCAGCAGGACCTCGCGGTGGTACTCCGCGGGCGTCCTGACCTGCTCGGCGGCCCACTGCACGTACTCCGACCACTCGAGCCGGCTCACATAGCCGCCCAGCAGCGTGAACGGGTAGAAACGGCCGCTCTGCTGAAGGAAGTTGGGGAAGGTGAAGCGCGAGCGCGGATCGCGCGGGGTGGCCAGATCGCGCAGGAAGTGATGCTGGATGTCGGTGCCGGGCAGCACCTGGTGGGGCTGCCACGCGGAGGTGGCGGCACGCTCCAGGTACGCGGCACGCAGCGCGGGTGTCTCCGGATGGGCGTCGTCGTGGTCCTCGACGGCCGCGGCCAGGGCGATGCCGGACGGGCCGAAGCCGGCCACCACGATGTCATTGATCTGCACGGTGAGTACCTCTGTCGGAAGTCGCGTCGGCGGCGGGCGGATCAAGCCGCGACGGGCGCCGGCGCGTCGACGTCGGCGAGGGCCGCGGAGGCGGCGCTCAGGCGGGTGGCGAGAGCGTCGGACAGCGTCCCGGCGCGCAGCGACAGGAGGCTGAAGGATCCGGCGTCGCCGATGCCGTGGCTCGACTCGCACAGACCGTTCAGGAACAGCGGGGGCAGCGTCTCGCCCTCGCGCGGGGCGAGCGCGTAGTCGTATCCGACCCGCAGGCGGCCGTCGTCCTCGGTGGCCAGCCGGTCGTGCAGCGGCTTGAGCAGGGCCGGGCAGAGCTCCTCGTGGGCGCCGGGGCCCAGGTTGCGGAAGCCGGTGGCCAGGACCGCGAAGTCGACGCTGTCCGCGGTGGACTCGCCCGTGATCAGTTCGGTGAAGTCGAGGCGGACCTTGTCTCCGGTGACGGCCACCTTCGTGGCCTGGTGATTGCCGCGGACGAAGACCCGCTGATCGCCGTCGAGCTCCTGCTCGTAGATGGTCGTGTACAGCTCCTCCAGCACGTCGCCGTCGGCCGAGGAGTAGTTGGTCGGCTGCATGTACCGGTCCAGGGCGCGGCGGTTCTCGGCCGAGGCGTTGAAGTAGTAGCGCGTGAACTCGGGGAAGTAGCCCTCTTCGCTGAAGGGGCTGGTGTCCTTCTGCCGCAGCGAGTGCGAGCGGCTGTAGGTGACCACCCGCGTCCGCGGGAAGCGGCGGTGCAGGTCGAGAACGAGTTCCACGGCGCTCTGGCTGCCGCCGATGACCGCGACGGCCTCCGGGGCGCCGCCGGCGGTGAGCTGCTCCAGGCGCGGCAGGTACTGAGTGAGGTGGAACACCCGCGAACCGAGGGCAGTGTCGTACGGCTCCGGGATGTACGGGGTACGGCCGGGAGCGACCACGAGCGTGCGTCCCAGGTAACGGTCGCCGCGCTCGGTGAGCACCTCGTACAGCCGCTCGCCGTACTGCTCCACCGTCCGGATGGAGGCGGCGCGCTGGTCGCAGTCGACCTGGTGCGAGAAGAACGAGGCGGCCCAGCGTATGTAGCCGGCGTACTCCTTGCGCAGCGGGAACGGCACGGGCTGGTTCAGGTGACGCAGCAGCCTGCCCTGCTCGTGCAGGTAGTTCAGCCAGCTGTAACGGCTGCGCGGGTTGCGCAGGGTCACGAGGTCGCGGCTGGGGTGGTTCTGGATGTCGGACCCGTCGAGCAGCATGCCGGGCTGCCACTCGGGGGTGGGGCGGGCCTCCAGGAAGCGGGCCGTCAGATGCGGGTACCGCTCTTCGAGCGCGATGGCGAGGGCGATGTTGGCGGGGCCGAAGCCGATGCCGAGGATGTCATGGACGGGAGTGCTGGTGGTCACGCGAGCCTCCGAGGGGCGAGCAGGTGTGATGCCGGGCCGAGTACGGGAATGCGACAGGGCGCGGGTCAGCGCTTCGCCTCGGCGGCGGGCGGTGCGGGCGTCGCGCACACCAGCAGGCAGGCACAGCCCGCCAGGGCGGCGCTGGCCAGGGTGGCGGCGGTGTAGTTGCCCGTCAGGTCGGCGAGGCTGGCACCGGCCTGGCTGCCGATCGCGGTGCCGGCCGCGTGGATGGCCCAGACGAGACCCATGGCGGTACCGCGGATGGAGACGGGCAGGGACTTCGCGGCCCACATGGTGGTGGCCACCACCGTGGCCAGGTAGCTGATGCCGAAGACGACGCCGAAGGCCATGGCGGGGACGGGTTCGGCCGAGACGCTCACCAGGAGCATCGCGCCACCGCGCAGGGCGTAGGCCGCGATGAGTACCGACTTGATCAGACCGCGGTCGCACAGCCAGCCGGCGAGGAGGCCGCCGGCGACCTCGAAGACGCCCAGCAGAACCAGAGCCGTCGAACTGGTCGAGTGGCTGCCGCCGTGGTCGTGCACCATCGGCACGAAGTGCACGTCGATGAAGGCCATCGTGACACCGCACGAGAAGAACGCCAGCGCCAGGGCACGCAGTTCACGAGCGGCGACGGCCTTGCGCAGCCGCTCGACGAAGGACACCGGCCGCGCGGGCTCAGGTGCGGTGTCGGCCACGGCGGGCGCGTCCTGCGACGCGCTGGTGACCTTGGACGCCTGGCGGGCGGTCAGCATCGCGAGCGGAGCCAGGACCAGGAGGAACACCAGTCCCGTGACGAGCAGCACCGATTCCCAGGACGCCTTGGTGTCCAGCCAGGACCACAGCGGCACCAGCACGATGAACCCGACGGCCGCGCCGTTGGTGAGCAGGGCGTACAGCAGGCCCTTGCGTCCGTCACGGAACAGCTCGTCGACCAGGACGCCGAGCGGCACGAACGACAGCATGGCGAAGGCGAACGCCGCCACGATGCCGTAGACGGTGACGAACAGCCACAGCTCCCCGGACAGCGCACAGCCGATGAACGCGACGCCCGCCAGAGCGGTGCCGAGGGCGAGCGTCGCCGCACCCCCGATGCGGTCGGCCAGGCCGCCGACCAGCGGTGAGGCCACCGCGGTGGCGATGGCGAAAAGGGTCGTCGCCGTGGCCAGAGCACCACGCGAGCTGTCGAAGGAGTCGGCGATCGGCAGGAAGTACACCTGCAAGGTGTTCTTCAGCGCCGAGCCCGCGAGGGAGAGGAGGAAGGCCGCCGTGGCGAGAACGATCAGCAGGATCCGGGTGCGTGCCTGATTCGAGGTCGGCGACGGCCTGGTTGCCGTGGTGGTCATGTCAGTTCCTGGGGTCGAGGTGGTGGGGTCCCGTGTACGTGGGCCGGCCGGATCAGGCGTGCACCGCACCGGCGGGCTGCGCGGCGTTGCGGGCGTTGCGCAGCCGGTAGGGGCTGCCGTCCGCGGTGAATGGCTTGATGAAGTCGAAGGCTTCCGGCGACGGACCGCGGTCGTTGAGGAGTTCCAGCCGGTCGCAGGCCTCCTGCCAGGTCGGTACGGTGCCCTCCGGAACCCACCAGGCCGCGTACAGCCGGTAGGGAAGGTGCACGAACCACTCGCGGCGGTTGCGCAGCGCGTGCAGGTGCACGTCCGAGTAGGCGTAGGCGTGCACCGACTCCAGGTCCTCCCAGACCGAGAGGGTGGAGGCGCGGCTGTCGGTGTCGTCCTCGCGGCCGCCGGTGTAGAAGGACGGAACGGCGAACATGCCCCACTCCCCGTAGTCCCGGCCGAAGTTGGTCCACTCCGTGGTCACCGTGTCCACGGCGGTGGCCCGCGCGACGAATCCGGGGCTGGTCTCGGAGGCGCCGAAGACGATGGGCTCCAGCTCGTTGAACGTCTCGTTGTCCACATGCGCGTAGGGCTGCTTGAGCACGGCGAAAGTGGTGAAGGCGACGTAATGCTTCATGACGGGACTCCAGCAGGCAGAGGGCAGGGGCACGCGAAAGAGAGCAGGCGGAGGCCGGCATCCGAGGGTGCCGGGAGGGAAGGCGCGGACGTTCACATGCCGGCTTCCGGTCTGCCGCGATCTCCCTGACGGAATCTCCGTGTTCACGGCGACGGGCATCAGTCTTGCCGGAGCGAGACAGCCGTGTCACCCGTGAGGGGCGGCACACAAGTGTCATGGCAAGAGCATGCCTCGCCCGGGCAACGCCGCTGGTAGGGCCGTTTCGAGTGCGATATCGGGCGGTGGGTCCCGGGACGCGGGCGGGCCGTCGCTCCCGACGGCCCGATCGGCGTGGACTTCTAGGGCGTGTTGCGAAAGTAGCGCCGTCCGCCCGGAGGGCGGGGCCCGCGGCGTTCGGTGCGTGCGATCGCAAGGCGGTGGGGGCCCCTCCCAGCGGTAGCTGGGAGAGATCATCCTCGTACTGGACGTACTTGGATGAGTCCGACAACGCAGCGTGGGGGCACCTCCCGTGCCCACAGGGCTACGGGGGAGTGCGTGCCAGGCGTCGCGGGCCAGGCGGGACTTTCGCAACACGCCCTAGAGCAGGCCGCGTTCCATGGCCTTCTGGCCGAGCTGGAACCGGCTACGCGCGTCGAGCTGCTCCATGAGGTCGGAGATGAGCCGGCGCTCGGTACGCAGGGAGACCCCCATCTTCCGCGCGGCCGCCTCGTCGGTGTAGCCCTGCGCGAGGAGACGCAGCAGCTCGCGGGGGAGCGAGCCGGGGTCATCGAGGTCACGGCGCGGCGTCTCACCGAAAGGAGCGGCCGTGGCCCATACCGCCTCGAAGAGGGCCAGGAAGGCGGCGACGGCGCCCGGTTCGCGGATGACCGCCGCTCCCCGGGAGCTGTCGTGCGGGTCGAGAGGCACCATCGCGACCTCCCCGTCGACGATGTACATCCGCATCGGCAGCACCGGCACGACACGGACCTCGTTGCGCAGGGAGATCAGCCACCGGACGTGCTCGACGCTCTCCGGGTCGTTGCGCAGACTCTCCAGGAAGATCGTCCTGTCGGTGATGCCCCGCTCGGCCAGCGCCTCGGCCAACGGGCGGCTGGCCGCGCGGTTCTCCGGCGTCTGCGGGCCGCCCGGGGAGAAGCCGCAGGTCTCACGGCGGGCCGAGGCCGCCAGCTCCCCGATGTGCCGCCGGACCGCTTCCAGGCCCACCAGTCGTTCCACCGCGTACTTCTCCGACTCGCTGCTGCTCGCGGTGTACTCGGCGATCATCTGCGACGCGGCCACCCGGCTCGCGGTCAGCTCCTCCTGCCGGCGCGCGACCTCGGCCTGCTGACGTGCGTAGAGCGAGTCCAGCGCGAGCTGCGGGCTGATGACCCGCAGCCGCCCACCGCCCGGCTCCGGGTCCTGGAGAAGCGAGAAGTCGGCCAACTGGTCAATGGCGGCCCTGACTCTGTGCTCATTCCAATCAAGTACCTCGGCGAGCTCCGCCACCCCGTGGTCGGGATGGGCGAGCATCATTCGATACACATTATTCGCATCTGTCGTAAGCCCCAGGGCTGTAAACACCTGTCGTTCCCCCTTCACTGGGGAAAGATCAACACGACAGGTAGCTGCCAGGCAACATCCTGTCCAGAATCCGGGTACCGAACGAGGCGACAGGTCCCCAAGAGTGGACGCATGCGCTTCATCCCCTTCCGCCTCAACGGAACCGATGCGCCCGTGGATCCCGTCGAGGCCCGACTGATCACCAGTGCGCTGGAGCGGAGCCTCGACGAAGCGCCGTGGGCCGAGCATCGCCGCGTGCATGTCTCCCGCGCCGGCCTCCTCGGCGTGGTCCTGTGCCGTGCGCGGCAGGAGGCGCAGGCCCGCGACGGACTGCTGGCCCTCCTCACGGCGGCCACGCAGAGCGCGGCCGAGCCCGAAGGGTGGCAGCCCGAGCTCTGACCCGGGACGGACGAACGCGGCACAGATGTGTCAGCTGCGGTTTGTGCCAGCGCGGAAGCAGGACACCGACGCTCCGGACGTGAATCATGGAATGTGTCGCCGGACGGATCGCCTCGGCGAAACCCCGCGATACGCAATTCCCTTTGCCACAGTTTCTGTGGTCATCCATGCCCGGAGGAGTACAGGTGCGCTCTTTTGTTGCTGCTTTCTCGGTTTTCGCCGCCGCGATATTGGCTTTTGCGGTTGCCTCTCCCGGTGACACCGGCACTCCGGAGTCCGCCTCCCGCTCCGTCGCCGCCGGCGGTGTTCTGCCGCCGCAGCCCGATCCGGGCTGGCAGAGCACGACGGGGATCTCCGAAGACCCGGGCTGGCAGCGATGACGGCTCTGCAACTGGCCGCCCTGGGCATCGACCAGGAGGCGACCCGCGTCTACCACGCACTTCTCGATCTGAACGGCTCGACTCACGCCGAACTCGTCCTGCGCCTCGAACTCCCCGGCGACCACATCGACACGGCGGTCCTCGCGTTGGCCGAAGCCTCACTCGTACGTATCGTCGCCTCCACATCGGGGCGCCCCGAAGACCGCCAGATCTGTCCGGTCAATCCACGCGTCGGACTCACCGCGGCACTCGCCCGCCGACGCGAACACATCCTGGCGGCTCAGGCGGAGTTCGAGCAGCTGGAGGTCAATGTCGCGGCGCTCATCTCGGTTCACGAATCCCTCACCGGACGCAGCCCCAACCTGGCCATGGAATTCCTGGAGGAACCGGCGGCCGCGACGGTACGCATCCGGGATCTCGTCCAGAGCTCCCGGGTCGGCATCTCCGTCATCACCCCGGAACCGGGCGGAATGTTCGACGGACTTCTCGAGGACCAGGCGAAAGCGGCGCTCCGGCGCGGAGTGCGCCTGCGCCAGATCCACCTCGGCAGCATCGGCAACCGGCCGGCGCAGTATGCGGAGGCGTCCCGGCTGGTCGGCGCCGGGGCCCGGACGCGGACCGCGCCCACCATCCCGGTCCAGTTGATGATCTTCGACGGCACCACCGCCGTGCTGCCGCACGTCCCCAAGGATCCCGACGCGGGCGCCGTGGTGATCAGCCACCAGGGGACGGTGGCGAGCCTCGACACGCTCTTCGACCGCTACTGGCTCGGAAGCGAGGACCTCGGATGCGTCCCCGGTGTCGACGAGCACGGCCTGACCGCGGTGGAGCGCGAGCTCCTGCGGCAACTCTCCGACGGTGCCACCGACGAAACCGCTTCTCGCCGCATGGGCGTCTCCGTGCGCACCGTACGCCGGATCACGGCTCAGCTCATGACGCGTCTCGACGCCAAGAGCCGATTCCAGGCCGGCTGCCGTGCCGTGGCCCGCGGCTGGATGTAGCGGCCGCCGGCCTCACGGCATCAGGACCACACACCTCGCAGCGGCACCCGCGATCACGGGGGCACGTACGCATCAGCGACACCTGGAGCAAGCCATGACCATCACCCAGCCCGACCTCGGCACCCACCCCGACCTCAGCGTCTTCGAGACCCTGGAGTCGGAGGTCCGCGGATACTGCCGCAGCTGGCCCACCGTCTTCACCCGGGCCCTGGGCAGCCGCATGTACGACGAGGGAGGTCGCGAGTACCTGGACTTCTTCGCCGGCGCCGGCTCACTCAACTACGGCCACAACAATCCCGTCCTCAAACGGGCCCTGCTCGACTATCTGCAGCAGGACGGGGTCACCCACGGCCTGGACATGTCGACCGCCGCCAAGCGGACCTTCCTGGAAACGTTCCGCGATGTGCTGCTGCGCCCGCGCGGCCTTCCCTACAAGGTCATGTTCACCGGACCGACCGGCACCAACGCGGTCGAAGCCGCGCTGAAGCTGGCCCGCAAGGTCAAGGGGCGCGAGTCGATCGTCTCGTTCACCAACGCCTTCCACGGCATGTCGCTCGGCTCGCTCGCCGTGACCGGCAACGCCTTCAAGCGGGCGGGTGCGGGCGTTCCGCTGGTGCACACCACCCCGATACCGTTCGACGGCTATCTGGGCGGCGGCGAACCGGACTTCTCGTGGTTCGAGCGCATGCTGGCCGACAAGGGCTCCGGCCTGAACCAGCCCGCCGCGGTGATCGTCGAGACGGTCCAGGGCGAGGGCGGCATCAACGTGGCGCGCGCCGAGTGGCTGCGCCGGCTCTCCGACGTCTGCAAGCGCCGGGACATGCTGCTGATCGTCGACGACATCCAGATGGGCTGCGGCCGCACCGGCGCGTTCTTCTCCTTCGAGGAGGCGGGCATCGTGCCGGACATCGTCACGGTGTCGAAGTCCATCAGCGGATACGGACTGCCCATGGCTCTGTGCCTGTTCAAGCCGGAGCTGGACGTCTGGGAGCCGGGGGAGCACAACGGCACCTTCCGCGGCAACAACCCGGCGTTCGTCACCGCGGCGGCCGCGCTCGACGCCTACTGGACCGACGGTGAGCTGGAGAAGCAGACCCTGGCCCGGGGCGAGCAGGTGGAGTGGGCGCTGCGGGCGATCGCCGTCGAGCACGCGCAGGAAGTCGCCGATCTGCGCGGCCGGGGCCTGGTCTGGGGTCTGGAATTCCACGACAAGGGCCGCGCGGACCGCGTCGCCCGCCGTGCCTTCGAACTCGGTCTGCTGATCGAGACCTCCGGCCCGGAGAGCGAGGTCGTGAAGCTGCTGCCGGCGCTCACCATCACCCCCGACGAGCTCGACGAGGGCCTGCGCATTCTCAGCAGGGCCGTCCGCGAGACGTCCTGACGTCTCCCCCACCGTGCCGCCACCAAGGCCCGGCCTCATCGCTCCGATGAGGCC
>NZ_JBSGZO010000035.1:0-38137 GCF_053611045.1 Streptomyces sp. NPDC054841
GCCCTCTTCCGTGTCTCCCGTCAACCCCTGCCGCTGCCAAGGGCCTTGCGGTCGCCGCCGGGCGGCAGCGCCGGGCGGCGCTCGGCAGGTGCCTGCTCGATACGGAGCGCGAGTGCCGGGCAACGGCGTACGGCGCGCTGGGCGCGCCCCCGCATATGCATCGGCACCGCAGCCTCCGCCACCGACGGATACCCGTCGGCGCCCATGCGGATCAGCTCCGGAACGATTTCCGCGCAGATCCCGTGGCCCCGGCAGAGCGTCCAGTCCACGGCGAGCTTCTCTCCGCTCGGGATGGACTCCTCCGCCTCCTCGTAACCGGCACCGGGCAGCGGCAGCACACCGAGCGTCTCGCGGCCGCAGCCGCCATGCAGGACGTGCGCGGCGAGGTCGTCGGTGAACGCCGAAAGGGTCGATGCGAAGAAGCGCGCGGAGCCGTCGGGGTGCTTGCACGCGCCGCGCCCCTTCACGGCCTGGGTCACCTCGCGCAGCGCCTCCAGGGCGGCCGGTCCGCCCCCGTTGATCACGTCGGACAGCCCGCCGGCAGCCGCGGGCAGACCAAGCTTGCACGGACCGCACTGGCCGGCCGTCTCGGCCGCGAGCCAGTTGGCCACGCGCTGCGCCTCCCCCAGGGGGCAGGTCTCGGGGCCGATCGGCAGGATCGCGCCCGCGCCCAGCGCGCCGCCCACGTTGGCCAGCGATTCCCGCGAGATCACGGCGTCGTGCGTGGCGGCGGCGTCGATCCAGTTGCCGTGATAGCCGCCGGTCAGCACGCCCTGGGGGACCGGCGGAGCACCGGCCAGCTGCAGCACGTACCGCATCGGCACACCGGTCGGCACCTCGATCACCATCGGGCGCGCGACAGCACCGGAGACCGTCAGCATCACCGTGCCCGGTTCGTTCTCCAGGCCCGTGTGGCCGTACCGGCGGGCCCCGATCCGGGCGGCGACGGCCAGCTGCGCGAACGTCTCGGCGTTCGACAGGAGCGTCGGCGCCCCGCCGACACCGGACTCGGCGGCGCGCTCGCGGCGGCCGGGAGGCAGAGCGGGGCCGCCGTTGATCGCCCGGATGATCGCCGAGGCCTCGCCTGAGACCATGCGCTCGGGGTTGCGCTGCACCCGTGCGCGCAGCTGCTGCCCGCGCCGGTCGGAAAGGCCGCGCTCGGCCAGCGCGGCCCGCATCGAGATCTCCGTGGAGTTGCGGGTCACAGCGACGATCAGGGTGCGCGCGCCCAGTGCCTCGGCGGCGAGCAGCGCGCCGTCCAGGATGAGGTGGGGCGCCCGGTTGACCATCACCGTGTCCTTGCGGCAGGCCGGCTCGTCCTCACTGGCGTTGATCACCACGACGGGCCGCACACCCCGTCGGATGGCGGCCTTGGCCACGGCCCGCAGCTTCTGGGCGAACGGGAATCCCGCGCCGCCGCGGCCTCGCAGGGATATGTTCTCGGCGAGCTGGGCCAGCAGCTCCCCGGTCATGGGTTCGAGCGGCCCGTGCACCTTCAGGTGCATGGAGAGGTCAAGACGCTCGACCAGGTCGAAGCCCTGGGTCAGCTGGGGGAGGCCGACGACGCGGACTTCGGGGACATCGGGGAGGGGGGTGTTCACGGTCGGTCTCCTGCGGGTGTGTTCCAGGGTTCCCCGGCCGGGGGCGGGTAGAGCGGGCCGGGCGAGGACTGGGTGTCGTCCAGCGAGCCGGGGCGGGGCGTGTCGGGCGTCCAGCCGTCGTAGCCGCCGCCGGAGCTGTATGCGGAACCCTGGTCGTACGTGGTGCTGTAAGGGGAGGTCGTGCTTGTGTCGTAAGGCGAGGTGGCGCTTGTGTCGTACGGGGAGGTGGCGCTCGTGTCGTACGGCGACGACAGGGGCTGCGAGGGGATGGCCTGTGCGGGCGGCGGCGGGGACGGTGCCGGCCAGAGCCCGGAGCGGGGCGCGGAGTCGGAGACGATGGGCAGCTCCTCGGTCATGGGGACACGCTCGGCGAGCGGTATGCCGTCCGAGGAGGCCCCTGGAGGGGTCCCGGAGCCTGCCGTACGCGCGGAGGCGTCACCGGCCAGGGAGACGGCGCGGTAGGCGGCGGAGATCCCCGTTCCGGGGCCGTCGCCCGGCAGCGGCCCACTGGGCACCGGGCCGGCATCGGGGAAGGACCCCGCGGCCGCGGCCGGCTCGGCGGCGGGGGGCGGTGTCGCTTCGTAGAGCTGCGTCGCGTCGTACAGCGGTGGGGCGGGAGCGGCGAGCCGTCGGGGCTCACCGCGCGACGGGCCGAGGGGCTGTCCCATGGGTGAACCGAGAGGCGATCCCAGGGGCTGTCCGATCGGCCTGCCCACCGGCTCGTCCCGGTCGGCGGGGCGGCGCTGGAACTCGCGCTCGAACCTGGGCTGCGGCTGGGAGGGAATGCCGGAGGCGCCGGGGAGCGGCGCCGTCGACAGGTTGCGCACGCCCTGCTCCGGGGCGGCGGGCGGTTCGCCGGCCGAGCCGGTCAGTGCCAGGAGCCGCCCGACGATCCGGCGCTTCGCCGGGGGCGGCAGCAGCCGGATGGACACGGCGGCGGCGACTCCGGTGAGCGAGAGGCAGTACATGACGACCACCCAGGTGGCCGCGGGACGGCCTGTGTACAGGCCGTGCATCAGCGCCGAGCACCACGCCGGGTAGGCCAGCATGTGCAGGGCCCGCCAGCGGCCGGCGATGTTGCTCTTGCCCGCGAGCGCGCTGCGCGCCGCGCCGGTCGAGGCGGCGATCACCATCAGAAGGCCTGCGAGCGATCCGAGTCCGATGAGGCCGGAGGTTCCTGTGACACCGAGGCCGAACGGGACCAGAGCGCCCAGCAGTTCGACATGGCCGAGCGAGACCTTGACCGTGGCGTGCAGCAGAAGGAAACCGAGCGAGGCGACAGCGGTGGTCCTGTGGATGGCCTGGGCGAGCAGACGGTGACGCGTGGAGAGAATCAGCCGGTCGGTGGCCATGAGGCCCCAGGCGACCGAGGCTGTGAGGGAGAGCAGTGAAAGAACACCGGTGGTGAAGTCCAGCGCGGCGCGGAAATCGTCACTGCCGCCGATGGCGAGCAGGGGTATGAGCACAAGCGCGGCGACACTCAATCCGCCCTGCGCCTGACGGCTCAAGGCCGGTTGACCGGGCGACGAACGAATCTTGCGATGAGGGTTCATGGGGGCGACTCCGAGTGGTGCGGGAAAGCGGTCCCGTGAACGCACTCTAGGTCGCCGCATACCCGCTGGTACGAGGTTTGCGTGTTTATCGAGGCGGGCGGCCGACAACTGACTCTGGGGTTGCCCCGGATAGGGGCGATACGCCGAGTAACTTGTGTGACGAAGTCGCTCGTCACTCTCACGACGGACGCTCCGCGGCCTACTCCCGGACCTCTTCCGGGTGCCTCGCACATCGTCCCCGGGGCTCTGACGTGGCGTTCGTGCCCGCCGTGCGGACGCTCGATGCGGCCCGGAGGGGCCCTGCTGTACCCTGACGCCATGCGTGCCGTACGCCTTCTGCTTAGCGAGCCGCGCTGATCAGTCCCGACCGGTGAATCAAACGGTCGGAATCGGCGCGGCGTCCCCTCCTGTGCGAGGGGATTTTTCGTTTCGGTAATCGCCGGCAGAGACGATCGATGGAGCTTTCAGGATCATGAGCGAGACGAATTCCTCCCCCGTGGCCTTCGGCGCGGGTGGGGCCCCCTCCACGGAGGCGGCTGCACCGCACCGCTATACGGCGGCCATGGCCGCCGATATCGAGGCACGCTGGCAGGACTCCTGGGACGCCGACGGCACGTACGAGGCGCCCAACCCCAGTGGTGATCTGGCCGGTGACCCGAATGCCGTCGCCCGGCCCAAGAAGTTCGTCATGGACATGTTCCCGTACCCCTCCGGTGCGGGCCTGCACGTCGGACACCCGCTGGGCTACATCGCGACCGATGTCTACGCCCGTCACCAGCGGATGACCGGCCACAACGTGCTGCACACCCTGGGCTTCGACGCCTTCGGCCTGCCGGCCGAGCAGTACGCCGTCCAGACCGGCACGCATCCGCGCGTGTCCACCGAAGCCAACATCGAGAACATGAAGGTCCAGCTGCGCAGGCTGGGCCTGGGCCACGACAAGCGCCGGTCGTTCGCGACGATCGACCCGGACTACTACAAGTGGACCCAGTGGATCTTCCTGCAGATCTTCAACTCCTGGTACGACGAGGCGGCGGAGAAGGCCCGTCCGATCGCCGACCTGGTGGCGCAGTTCGAGAGCGGCGAGCGCACGCCCGAGAACGGACGCCCCTGGACTGAACTGAGCGCCGTCGAGCGCGCCGACGTGCTGGGCGGGTACCGCCTGGCGTACGCCTCCGCCGCCCCCGTCAACTGGTGCCCCGGCCTGGGCACCGTCCTGGCCAACGAGGAAGTCACTGCCGACGGCCGCTCCGAGCGCGGCAACTTCCCGGTCTTCAAGGCCAATCTGCGCCAGTGGAACATGCGCATCACCGCCTACGCCGACCGGCTGCTGGACGACCTGGATGCGCTGGACTGGCCCGAGGCCATCAAGCTGCAGCAGCGCAACTGGATCGGCCGCAGTGAGGGCGCGCGCGTCGACTTCTCCATCGACGGCCACAACGGCGCTCCGGTCACGGTCTTCACCACCCGCCCCGACACCCTGTTCGGCGCGACCTACATGGTCCTGGCGCCCGAGCACGGCCTGATCGACTCGATCCTGCCGGCCGAGTGGCCGCAGGAGGCCCAGGGCAAGGATGCCTGGACCGGTGGCGCTGCCACCCCGGCCGACGCCGTCGCCGCGTACCGCAAGCAGGCCCAGACGAAGAGCGACGTCGAGCGGCAGACCGAACACAAGGACAAGACCGGTGTGTTCACCGGTGCCTACGCCCTGAACCCGGTCACCGGCGCGCGGATCCCGGTCTTCGTCGCCGACTACGTGCTGATGGGCTACGGCACCGGCGCCATCATGGCCGTCCCCGGCCAGGACGAGCGCGACTGGGAGTTCGCCGAGGCCTTCGGCCTGCCGATCATCCGCACCGTGCAGCCGCCGGAGGGCTGGGAGGGCGAGGCGTTCACCGGCCAGGGGCCGGCGATCAACTCCTCGAACGACGAGATCTCCCTGGACGGTCTGGGCGTTGCCGAGGCAAAGGCCAGGATCACCGAGTGGCTGGTCGCCAAGGGCATCGGCGAAGCGACCATCAACTTCCGGCTGCGCGACTGGCTGTTCAGCCGGCAGCGCTACTGGGGCGAGCCCTTCCCGATCGTCTACGACGAGGACGGCGTCGCCCACGCGCTGCCCGACTCGATGCTGCCGCTGGAGCTGCCGGAGGTCGACGACTACTCGCCGCGCACCTTCGACCCGGACGACGCGGACACCGAGCCCGAGACCCCGCTGTCCCGCAACGAGGACTGGGTCAACGTCGAGCTGGACCTGGGCGACGGCGTCAAGCGCTACCGGCGCGAGACCAACACCATGCCGAACTGGGCCGGTTCGTGCTGGTACGAGCTGCGCTACCTGGACCCGCACAACGCGGACAAGCTGGTCGACCCGGAGATCGAGCAGTACTGGATGGGCCCGCGCGAGGGGCAGCCGCACGGCGGCGTCGACCTGTACGTCGGCGGCGCCGAGCACGCCGTACTGCACCTGCTGTACGCCCGTTTCTGGTCCAAGGTGCTGTTCGACCTGGGACACGTCTCCTCCGCGGAGCCGTTCCACAAGCTGTTCAACCAGGGCATGATCCAGGCGTACGTCTACCGTGACGGCCGCGGCTTCCCGGTGCCGGCCACCGAGGTCGAGGAGCGGGACGGCAAGTTCTTCTTCGACGGCGAGCAGGTCAAGCGCGAGCTGGGCAAGATGGGCAAGTCCCTGAAGAACGCCGTCACTCCGGACGAGATCGCCGCCGAGTACGGTGCCGACACGCTGCGCCTGTACGAGATGGCGATGGGCCCCCTGGACGTGTCGCGGCCTTGGGACACGCGCGCCGTGGTCGGCCAGTACCGCCTGCTGCAGCGCCTGTGGCGCAACGTCGTCGACGAGTCCACCGGGCAGGTCACCGTCGTGGACGAGGAGCCGGACGAGGCGACGCTGCGCGCCCTGCACAAGGCCATCGACGGCGCCGGCCAGGACATGGCCGCGATGCGCTTCAACACCGCCATCGCCAAGATCACCGAGCTGAACAACCACCTGACCAAGACGGGCGCTCCGGTCGCCCGGTCGGTGGCGGAGCGGCTGGTCCTGCTGATCGCGCCGCTGGCGCCGCACATCGCCGAGGAGCTGTGGCGCAAGCTGGGCCACACGGACTCCGTCGTGCACCAGGACTTCCCGGTCGCCGACCCCGCGTACGTCGTGGACGAGACCGTGACCTGCGTCGTGCAGATCAAGGGCAAGATCAAGGCGCGCCTGGAGGTCTCCCCGTCGGTCACTGACGCGGAGCTGGAGGCCCTGGCACTGGGTGACACTGCGGTTGTCGCGGCGCTGGGCGGCGCGGGCATCCGCAAGGTGATCGTGCGGGCGCCGAAGCTGGTGAACATCGTTCCGGCGTAGCCGCCGTCGTCCCTGGGGGGGGGGTGACCGGTCGTTGCCGGCCTCCCCCTGGTCTTTCCCCTACGGGCAGGTTGGGGGTTCTGATGGAACCCTCGGCCTGCCCGCTCCGTTTACGGTGGAAGGACACATCCAAACGACTCGGAGGGCGCCCCCATGGAAGCCGTCATCCTCATCCTGGCGCTGCTCTTCGTCGCCTTCGTGGCACTCGGGGTCTATGTGAGCGTCAAGGTGATCGGTGCGGCCAAGCGCGGAGTGGACCGCACGATCACTCAGGCCCGGCGCACCGTCGAGGACACGACGCTGCGCGCGAAGAGCCTCGGCCAGGGCGGTGTGGTCGGTGAACTGGCACAGCTCCGGCTCCGCCTGCGTACGTCGATGAAGGCCACCCAGGACGCGCTGCACGCGGGCGTGGCCGAGGACGCGTCGCTGTCGGAGTCGATCGGCCTGTTCGAGCGGTTGAGCGCGCACGGACATGAGCTGGACGGCGAGCTGAGGCGACTGGAGCGCGAGCCCGACCGGAGCAGGATCGTGGAGCGGCTGCCGCAGCTGCGCGAGCGGGTCGAGAGGATCACGCACTCCGCGGAGTCGCTGCGATGGGCGGCCAGGGACCGGGCTCGGGCGTTCGCCGCGGACGACCTCGAGGCGCTGAGCGCGCAGATCGACGTGGAGGCGGGGGCACTGCGGGACTGGTCCAGGACGGAGCCGATGTGGGGGCCGGAGCCGACGCGGGACTCCTCGTCGGCTCCGGCACAGGCTCCGGCATCCGCGCCGCAGGCGGCACCGTCTCCGGCACAGGCGCAGGCACCGGCGTCCGAGGCGGCGCGGACGGCGGAGTCCGAGGCCGGAGCGTCCGGGCCGCAGGCGATCACGGGCCGTGATCCACGACAGCCGACGATGTACTCGTGGGAGAAGACGGCCCGTCCGGAGACGACGAACTAGGACGAGCTGGACGAGCCTGCGGGGTGGCCCGGGCCGGAGGAGGACGCCGGGGCGGACAGGCGTGCCGGACCGGAGTGTCGTGCCGGAGTGTTGTGCCGGAGTGTTGTGCCGGACCGGAGAGGGTGTGAGGGTGGGACGTCCGGCGAAGCGGAATGCTTGGTGGTGCCCGGTGGAGGGTACGTGATTGCTCGTGCCAGGCTTGGAACCGGCGCGGACCGGCTCCGTGCCGGGCGCTGTGCAGGACTGCGAACCGCCCCCAGGCGGAAGGGTTCGCCGACCGGAACCGATCACTGGGGCGGGGTCGGACTGCCCTGCGGCGGCTCCTGGGGGTAACCTCCCGCTCATGTCCCGCCATGTCGCGATCGTCACCGATTCAACGGCCTATCTGCCGCCGCAGACGATGGAGCGGCATGGCATCACCGCGGTGCCACTGACCGTCGTGCTCGGCGACCAGGCCCTCGAGGAGGGCACCGAGATCTCGGCCCGCTCGCTCGCCCTCGCGCTGCAGAAGCGACGTCCCGTGACCACGTCCCGGCCCAGCCCCGAGACGTTCGCCGCGACCTACCGGGCCACGGCCGAGGCCGGTGCGACCGGAATCGTCTCCCTGCATCTCTCGTCCGAGTTCTCCGGGACCTACGACGCAGCGGTGCTGGCGGCTCGGGAGGCGCCGGTTCCGGTCCGTGTGGTGGACACCGGCATGGTCGCGATGGCGCTCGGCTTCTGCGCGCTCGCGGCGGCCGAGGCGGCCCACGGCGGTGGCACTCTCGACGAGGCGGTGGCCGCGGCCGAGAAGAGAGCCGCGGGCACGTCCGCGTACTTCTACGTCGACACACTTGACTATCTGCGCCGGGGCGGCCGCATCGGCGCGGCCCAGGCGCTTCTGGGCTCGGCGCTCGCAGTGAAGCCACTGCTCCAGCTGGACGGCGGGCGCATCGAGCCGCTGGAAAAGGTGCGTACGGCATCGAAGGCGATCGCCCGGCTGGAGGAGATCGTCGTCGAACGGGCGGGCGCCGGCCGGGTGGATATCGCGGTGCACCATCTCGCGGCACCGGAACGGGCGTCTGCGCTGGCGGAACGGCTGCGGGAGCGGGTGCCCAACCTCGCCGAACTGCACGTGAGCGAGGTGGGTGCGGTGATCGGTGCGCACACGGGGCCCGGGCTGCTGGGGGTTGTGGTCTCACCTCGGTGAGTCCCACAACCCCTCGGGCGCGATCTCAGCGAGATGAGCGAGCGGCTGCTGGGGATGGCCTCGTCTGCTCCGTCTGCTCCGTGTGCTCTGTGTGCTCTGTGTGATCCCCGTGGTTTCTGGGATCTTTTTGACTCCTGCGGGTGACGGAGTTGTCCACAACGGCTGGGTCATCCACCGGAATTGAGGCTGTTCGGCGGGGTTCGACGGACGTGCCTACCGTCGGGTGGCATGACATACCGATCACGTTCGGCGACGAGTGGCCCTGGCCGTGTCCCTGCCTCGGACGGCCGTGTCCGCGACCAGCGGAGGTTGCGCGCCAGACGCCGCCCGGCATCGGGTTCGCCGGCCCCACCGGCCTCGGCCCTGCGCCGACGTGCGGATGCGCTGTTCCAGACACCGAGCGGGTCCGTTGAGGGTATGGGTGTGCACGGACCGCCGGCGCCGGAAGGCGGACCGGGGGACCGGCCGGCGGAAGTTGACCAGGTGGCGGGGGTTCGGCGAGCGCTGACCGGGCGGTCTGTGGCACGGCGGCGGGGCGGCCACCGACAGTCTGCGGAATCACGTGTGTCTGAACCGCCTGTGTCTGAACCACTTGTGTCTGCACCGCCTGGAGCTGAACCGCGTGCGTCTCAGCCGTCTGCGTCTGAACGGGTGGCGCCTGAATCGGTGGCGCCCGATCCGGTGGCGCATGGACTGCCCGCTCCCGAGCTGTCGGTGCGGGAGCGTGGGCGACTCGCTCTGTGGGAGCGAGTACCGCTGTGGCAACGAGTGCCGTTGTGGGTCCGGCTCCGATGCGGGCTGGAGCCGCGGGCACTGGCCGCGCTGGCGGTCGTCCTCGCGGTGGCCGTCGGGTTCGCCGTGCAGCACTTTCGGTCCGGCCGTCCGGAGCCCATGAGGGCACCGGAGCTCGTCAGGGAGGGCCGCCCCGCGCCGGTCGCACGGGAGCCGAGGCCCTCGCCCGGGGCGCCACCCACGGAGGAACCGGCCGCGCGGATCGTCGTCGATGTGAGCGGCAAGGTACGGCGTCCCGGAGTGCTTCGGCTGCCCGCCGGCTCGCGCGTGGCCGATGCCCTGCGAGCAGCAGGCGGTGTCAGGGCCGGTACGGACATCACCGGCCTCAACCGAGCGCGGGTGCTCATGGACGGCGAGCAGGTGGTGGTGGGCGTCGTGCCGCCGCTGGGCGGTCCTGCTCCGGGTCCGGCCGGTGGCGGCGGAGCTCCGGCCGCGGGACCCGTGAGCCTGAACTCGGCGACGGCGGAGCAACTCGACACGCTGCCGGGAGTCGGCCCGGTGCTCGCCCAGCACATCGTGGACTACCGCACCGAGCACGGCGGCTTCCGCTCGGTGGACGAACTCCGCGAGGTGACGGGGATCGGCGACCGCCGGTTCGCGGACCTCCAGGCCTTGGTGCGGCCATGACGCGCCGGGGAGTTCACAGCACAGCGGCTCACCCGCTGGGCGCGTCCGGCCCCCGGCAGGAGGGCCCGCCGGACCTGCGCCTGGTCCTGCCCGCGCTGGCGGCATGGGGCGCGGCAGCCTTGTCCCTCTCCGCTCAGGCGGCCTGGCCGGCCGTGGCGGTACTGAGCTGCCTTGCGGCGGCTGTACTGCTGGTGGTGCTCCCGCTGGTGGGGGCTGCGCGACGGGGAGCCCGGCGCGGCGTCGGGAATCGGGTTGCGGCCGCTGCCCTGCTGCTCTGTGCCGCCGCGGGGGCGGCAGCGGGCGGGCTGCGTGGTGCGGATCTGTACAGGGGGCCCGTGCCTGAAGCGGCGCGCCGGCACGCGCGGGTCACCGCAGAGGTGACCGTGACCTCCGATCCGCGCATGACGCGGCCGCGTGTGCGGGGTGATCGGATGACGGGGGCGGCGGTCGTGCTGGAGGCGGAGGTCACGCGGTTGACGGCGCCCGACCGGTCCGTCGTCGCCACCCGCGCACCAGTCCTGGTGATCGCCCGGTCCGGGGCGGCGACGGGGAAGTGGCTGCGGCTGCTGCCCTCGACACGGTTGCGGATCGCCGCCCGGTCGGCGCCGGCTCTGGAGGGGGATGACCGTTTCGCCGCCGTTCTGAGGGTGCAGGGCAACGGACCGCCCCGTATCACGGGGCCCCCGACCGCGGTGCAGCGCACGGCCGGGACGCTTCGGGCCGGACTGCGCCGGGCGACCGGCGGACTCGAACCCGATGCCCGCGCGCTGCTCCCGGGGCTGGTCGTCGGGGACACCTCCCGTATCGGACCTGAGCTGTACGACGCGTTCCGGGCGACGGATCTCACTCACCTTCTGGCGGTCTCAGGAAGCAACCTCACTGTCGTGCTGTTCCTGCTCATCGGTCCACCCGGTACCGCACTGCTGGCCGAACGCCGTGGACTGGCACCCCGGTTGGGCATCTCGCTACGCGCGACGGCGTTGCTCGGCGGAGCGCTCGCCATCGCCTTCGTGGTGGTGTGCCGGCCCGACCCGAGTGTGCTGCGGGCAGCGGCGTGCGGGCTGATCACGCTGCTCGCCATCGGGACCGGCCGCCGGAGATCGCTGATTCCCGCGCTCGCCGCCGCCGTGCTGCTGCTCGTGCTGTACGACCCGTGGCTGGCCCGCACGTACGGCTTTCTGCTGTCTGTGCTGGCCACGGCCGCCCTGCTCACCCTCGCCCCGCGCTGGAGTGCGGCCCTGAGGCGGCGCGGGGTGCCGGGACGGCTCGCGGAGGCGCTGGCAGCGGCTGCCGCGGCACAGGCCGTGTGCGCCCCGGTGGTGGCTGTGTTCGCGGCGCGGGTCAGCCTCGTCGCGATTCCCTGCAATCTGCTTGCCGAGCTGGCGGTCGCGCCGGCCACGGTGCTGGGATTCGCGGCGCTCGCGGTAGCGCCCCTGGCGATGCCGGCCGCGGAGGTGCTGGCCCGGTGCGCGGGCTGGCCGGCCGGGTGGATTGCCGACGTCGCTCGTGCCGGGGCGAGCCTGCCCGGGGCTGAGGTCGAGTGGCCGGGCGGCTGGCGCGGCGGACTCCTGTTGGCCGCGGGCACCGCCGTCGCCGTGCTCGTGACGCGGAGGCTGATGCGCCATCCATGGCCGGCCGCCGGCTGTGCCCTGCTGCTTCTGCTCGCGGTGCTGCGGCCGCCACCGCTGACCAGGATCGTCACCGGATGGCCGCCACCGGGCTGGTCGTTCGCGATGTGCGATGTGGGCCAGGGCGATGCCACGGTGCTGGCGGCAGGTGATGGCACGGCCGTTGTCGTGGACGCCGGGCCGGAACCCGAGCTCACCGACCGGTGTCTTCGTGAGCTGGGGGTCAGGAGGGTCCCGCTTCTGCTGCTGACGCACTTCCACGCCGACCATGTCGCGGGGCTGCCCGGCGCGTTGCGGGGCAGGGCGGTCGGCACGATCCAGACGACGACGTTCGAAGAGCCGCGCGACCAGGCGGAGTTCGTGCACCGGACTGCCAGAGCGGCCGGGGTACCGGTGATCCGCGCGGGGCCGGGCGAGCGGCGCCGGACGGGCCGACTCACCTGGCAGGTGCTGTGGCCGGACGCCGGCTCGGCTCCCGGCTCGGTTCCTGGACCGGCTCCGGGCTCGGTTCCCGGCGCGGCTTCCGGACCGGTTCTCGGCTCGGGTTCTGGGTCGGTGCCCGGACGCGGTGCGGCGCCGGACGGGCCGAACGATGCCAGCGTCACGCTGCTCGTCCGTACCGCCGATGGCCTGTCGTTGTTGCTCCTCGGAGACCTCGAACCGCCCGCGCAGCAAGGGCTGATACGGGCTCATCCCGCACTGCCGCCGGTGGATGTGCTCAAGGTCGCCCACCACGGCTCGGCGTACCA
Organism: Streptomyces sp. NPDC054841; assembly: GCF_053611045.1. NCBI lineage: Bacteria > Bacillati > Actinomycetota > Actinomycetes > Kitasatosporales > Streptomycetaceae > Streptomyces > Streptomyces sp. NPDC054841. Next base: position 12,443 of record NZ_JBSGZO010000035.1, read on the forward strand.
GTACCCCGCTCTCATGGCTGGTGCGCGACCGCGGCTCGCGCTGATTTCCTGCGGCCGGGACAACCCGTACGGTCATCCTTCGCCCCGTACCGTCGGCGCTCTGCGGGCCCAGGGGGCGCTGGTACTGAGCACGGACAGGGACGGGGCGATCGCGGTGACGGGAGCCGGTGCGGAGCTACGAGCCGTGGCACGCGGTCCGCGCGGCCCCGACGCCGGGTGAGCGCGTAGCCGGGCGGTGCAGGCCGGCCGCGCAATCGGTCGGTCCAGCTGGTCAGATCAGTTGGTCAGATCAGCCGGTCGGTCCAGCCGGTCGGTCCAGCCACAGGCCGTCGCGCATGAAGCAGTCGGCCCGGCTGCGTGACGGCGGCTGCGGAGGCGTCAGGGCCGCAACGCCAGACCCTGTCCGGGCGGTCTTCGAGGGCCCGACAAGACCGCCCGGACAGGGCCTGGGTGGCATGGGGGCACGGCACGTCGGGCGACGGGCGTACGTGCCTACTCCGACCGGCCTAGGACCAGTGGCGCATGGCGCAGCCTCGTGCTCCCGGCGAGACTGCCTCTATGGACACCGCATCGCAGACACTGCCGCCGGAGACCGTCGACGCCTACCTTCGCCGCATCGGAGCGGTCCGCCCGGAGCGGCCGGACGCCGTGGCCCTGCGCGAGCTGCAGCTGCGGCATCTGCTCTCGGTTCCTTTCGAGAACCTCTCGATCCATCTGGGGGAGAACCTGGTACTGGAGGACAAACCGCTCCTCGACAAGATCGTCGGCGCCCGACGCGGCGGGTTCTGCTACGAACTCAACGGTGCCTTCGCGGCGTTGCTGCGAAGCCTGGGCTTCGGCGTCACACTGCTCCAGGCGCGGAGCTTCGTGCCGGGCGGGCAGCTCGGCATTCCGTACGACCACCTCACCCTGCGCGTGGAGACGGCGGACGGCACCGGCCCTTGGCTGGCCGACGTCGGATTCGGCAACCACAGCCACCATCCCCTCGTCCTGGAGGAGCGGGACGACCAGAGCGATCCGGCCGGTGTGTTCCGGATCGTCGAGACGCCCGAGGGGGATCTCGATGTACTGCGGGACGGCAAACCGCAGTTCCGCGTCGAGGTGCGTCCGCGTGTGCTGGCGGACTTCGAGGCCGGGGCCTGGTATCACCGCACCTCTCCCGCCTCCCACTTCACCCGGTCGCTCATCTGCTCCCGGCTCACCGAGGACGGCCGGATCACCCTGAGCGGCCGCAAGCTCGTCACCACGGCGCACGGGGAGCGGCAGGAGCGGATGCTCGGGGACGATGCCGAGGTGCTGGCCGCGTACCGGGACCACTTCGGGCTGGTGCTGGACCGGGTCCCGGAGGTCGGGCAGCCGGACGTCTGAGAAGCGTCGCTGAGAAGTGTGTCTGAGAAGCGCGTCTGAGCAGGACGTCCGAGTAGCACGCCCGGGTAGCACGTCCGGGTAGCACGTCTGAGAAGAGCGTCCGTGAAAGGCCGCAATCCGAGGAGGGCCACAAGCGGCACAATGTGGCGGTGAGCGACATGAGACATGTGCTGGTGCTGCCGGACCGCGACGCCGCCGAGGAGGTCATCGAGGCCATCGGCGATCACTTCGGCGTGGGCGACGAGCCCCAGCTGGTCCGGGATGCCCTGGCCGGAGAGGACGACGCCGAGGACGCCCAGTGGCTGGTGGTCGTCGAGGATCCGGAGAGCCGGCTGGACGCTGTCGAGCTGGACGAGTTCGTGGCGGACTGGGACGGCTGGCGGGAGGAAGCGTAGCCCGTCCGTCGCGGGTGCCTGCGGTGTCAGTGGCCCGTGCGATGCTGGACCGCGATGGCCACCAGGAAGAACACGAACGACGATCCCCTCGCCCCCGTCACGCTCGCCGTGGGCCAGGAGGACCTGCTGCTGGACCGTGCCGTGCAGCAGGTGGTGGCGGCCGCCCGGGCCGCCGACGCCGACACGGACGTACGCGATCTCTCCCCCGAGCAGGTCCAGCCCGGCACGCTGGCCGAGCTGACCAGCCCCTCGCTCTTCGCCGAGCGCAAGGTCGTCGTCGTGCGGAACGCGCAGGATCTGTCCGCCGACACGATCAAGGACGTCAAGGCTTATCTCGATGCCCCCGTCGAGGAGATCACCCTCGTCCTGCTGCACGCCGGCGGCGCGAAGGGGAAGGGGCTGCTGGACGCGGCGCGCAAGGCCGGCGCTCGTGAGGTGGCGTGCCCCAAGACGACCAAGCCGGCAGAGCGGCTCACCTTCGTACGCTCCGAGTTCCGCGCCCTCGGGCGGTCCGCGACGCCGGAGGCGTGTCAGGCGCTCGTCGACTCCATCGGCAGCGATCTGCGGGAGCTGGCGAGCGCGGTGTCGCAGCTCGTGGCGGACGTCGAAGGCACGATCGACGAAGCGGTCGTCGGCCGCTACTACACGGGGCGTGCCGAGGCATCCAGCTTCACGGTCGCCGACAGGGCTGTTGAGGGCCGCGCCGCCGAGGCCCTGGAGGCGCTCCGCTGGTCCCTCTCGACCGGCGTCGCTCCGGTGCTGATCACCAGCGCGCTGGCGCAGGGGGTGCGGGCGATCGGCAAGCTCTCGTCGGCGCGGGGCGGCCGCCCCGCCGACCTCGCCCGCGAGCTCGGGATGCCTCCCTGGAAGATCGACCGCGTCCGCCAGCAGATGCGGGGCTGGACGCCGGACGGCGTGGCCCTCGCCCTGCGGGCGGTCGCGGAGGCGGATGCCGGGGTCAAGGGCGGCGGGGACGACCCGGAGTACGCGCTCGAGAAAGCGGTGGTGACGGTGGCGCGCGCGGCGCGTCTGCGTCGCTAGTGCCGTGGCCGGAACGGTTCACCGGCTCGCGACGCCCTGCACGGCACCTTGCTGCGTTGTCGCGTCACCCAAGTACGTCCAGTACGAGGGCGATACTCCGCCTTGCGATGCGTCCCCTCGGCCCTTCGGGCCTGGGGAGACCCCATGCACCGGACGCCGCGAGCTTCCCGGCAAACCTTTCCGGTCACGGCACTAGCTCAGCCGGCGGGGCTGCGCCCGAGCGGCCCCCGCATTCCCTCGCCCTGCCCACCGACTGCCACCGACCCCCACCGCGCCCGCCCGCTCACCCCCTCGCGGGCGAGCGGGGTATGCCGAAGGCCCCGCCCTCCGTCCTGGGGAAGGACGGGAGACGGGGCCTTCGAGTAAAGACTTTGGACTCGCACCCGCGTGGCGAACGCAGGCCGCGTGCGAGTCCGGGGTGCCGGGCAGGAGCGGATGAGAGGGCCCGCTTGGTCCGTTCCGGCGATCAAGTCGTCCGGCGTGTCACCCCGCGAGGGGTTTCTGCCGGGTCCGGGGGTCACCCCCCGGGATTACAGCAAGAGCGCTCAGCCCTGCAGGGAGGCAACCTTGGACGCCAGCGCCGACTTCTTGTTGGCGGCGGCGTTCTTGTGGATGACACCCTTCGAGACAGCCTTGTCGAGCTTGCGGGCGGCCTCGCGAGCGGCCACGGTGGCCTTCTCGACGTCACCCGCGGCGGCAGCCTCACGGGCCTTGCGGATCGCGGTCTTGAGCGAGGACTTGACGGCCTTGTTGCGCAGGCGCGCCTTCTCGTTCGTCTTGTTCCGCTTGATCTGGGACTTGATGTTCGCCACGAAAGAGCCTTTTCAGGTTCGATGATCTATCAGAGAGGTGACTCGTAGCTGAGAGGGCGTACGAGACACAGCTGCCCAGGCTACCAGTCGCCCTCCTACCGGCCCAAACCGAGCGCAGCCCGGCAGCCGTGGGACCATGGAGGCTGCGTATCGATCGACATCGTCCGACAACGACCCGAGACACGAGCGCTCGGCGCTCAAGAATCAGGACCCTGCGTGCCCGCGACCCCTACCCATGTGCCCGAGCCGAGCCGTACCGACCCGGCGCTGATCCGCAATTTCTGCATCATCGCGCACATCGACCACGGCAAGTCGACGCTTGCCGACCGGATGCTCCAGCTGACCGGTGTGGTCGAGCAGCGGCAGATGCGCGCTCAGTACCTCGACCGTATGGACATCGAGCGTGAGCGCGGCATCACGATCAAGTCCCAGGCCGTGCGTCTGCCCTGGGCGCCCACCACGGGCGACGGTCAGGGCAAGACCCACATCCTGAACATGATCGACACCCCGGGCCACGTGGACTTCACCTACGAGGTGTCCCGTTCGCTCGCCGCCTGCGAGGGCACGGTCCTGCTGGTGGACGCGGCCCAGGGCATCGAGGCGCAGACCCTCGCCAATCTCTACCTCGCGATGGAGAACGACCTCACCATCGTCCCGGTCCTCAACAAGATCGACCTGCCGGCGGCGCAGCCCGAGAAGTTCTCCGAGGAGCTCGCCAACCTCATCGGCTGCGACCCGTCGGACGTCCTGAAGGTCTCGGCCAAGACCGGTATCGGCGTGGACGCGCTGCTCGACCGGGTGGTCAAGGACGTGCCGGCCCCGGTCGGCGTCAAGGACGCCCCCGCCCGCGCCATGATCTTCGACTCCGTATACGACTCATACCGCGGCGTCGTCACGTACGTACGAGTCATCGACGGCCAGCTCAACAAGCGTGAGCGCATCCGGATGATGTCCACCGGCGCCACGCACGAGCTGCTGGAGATCGGCACCAACTCCCCGGAGATGCTCCCGGCCGACGGCCTCGGCGTCGGCGAGGTCGGCTACCTCATCACCGGTGTGAAGGACGTCCGCCAGTCCAAGGTCGGTGACACCATCACGACCCTGCACAAGGGCGCCACCGAGGCGCTCGGCGGCTACAAGGACCCCAAGCCGATGGTGTTCTCCGGCCTGTACCCGCTGGACGGCTCGGACTACCCCGAGCTGCGTGACGCCCTCGACAAGCTGCAGCTCAACGACGCCGCGCTGGTGTACGAGCCGGAGACCTCCGCCGCCCTCGGCTTCGGCTTCCGCGTCGGCTTCCTCGGCCTCCTCCACCTCGACGTGATCCGTGAGCGGCTGGAGCGCGAGTTCGGCCTCGACCTGATCGCGACCGCGCCCAACGTGGTCTACCGGGTGACCATGGAGGACGGCAGCGAGCACACCGTCACCAACCCGAGCGAGTTCCCCGAGGGCAAGATCGGAGAGGTGTACGAGCCGGTCGTACGGGCCACGATCCTCGCCCCCAGCGAGTTCATCGGCGCGATCATGGAGCTCTGCCAGACCCGCCGGGGCACGCTGCTCGGCATGGACTACCTCTCCGAGGACCGCGTCGAGATCCGCTACACGCTCCCCCTCGCGGAGATCGTCTTCGACTTCTTCGACCAGCTGAAGTCCAAGACGCGCGGCTACGCCTCGCTGGACTACGAGCCCACGGGCGAGCAGGTCTCCAGCCTGGTCAAGGTCGACATCCTGCTGCACGGTGACAAGGTCGACGCGTTCTCCGCCATCACCCACAAGGATGCGGCGTACGCGTACGGAGTGCGGCTCGTCGCCAAGCTCAGGGAGCTCATCCCCCGGCAGGCCTTCGAGGTGCCCATCCAGGCCGCCATCGGTTCCCGGGTCATCGCCCGCGAGACCATCCGCGCCATCCGCAAGGACGTCCTCGCCAAGTGTTACGGCGGTGACATCTCCCGTAAGCGGAAGCTGCTGGAGAAGCAGAAGGAGGGCAAGAAGCGGATGAAGATGGTCGGTTCCGTGGAGGTGCCGCAGGAGGCCTTCATCGCTGTGCTGTCCAGCGACGAGTCCGGCGGCGGCAAGGCGAAGAAGTAGTAGGCGAAGAAGTAGTAGAGGAAGTAGTAAGGGAAGAAGTAGAAGGCGTGGCAGAGGAAGAAGTGGTGGAGGCGGAGCGCCGAGCCCGGGCGGCGGCGAACGAAGCCCGGGCGGCGGAGGAGCTTCGCACAAGTGGCGAAGCGGTCGCCGCCAGGTAGCGCAGAAGCACCAACCGCCCCTATTTGTTCGATCTGCCCCACAGGCCCCCGCGCTGCCGCGCGGGGGCCTGTTCGTTATGAAGCGGCAGCCTGCAGCCTCTTACGTGGCGGAGCCCGGAGCTCTACCCTGATCACGGCCCGGTGGTTACTCGCGAGTTAAACAAATGTGACCACTCGTGCAAATCAGCCAGTCATGCAGCAACGCTGCAGCAGCAGGCCCGGAGGATGTCGTGAGCGACACACAGAGCCAGATCGAGAACCGACCGCCCTCCGTGGCGAACCTCTTCGTCCAGCGTGTGGCGGCGACTCCCGATGCGGAGGCGTACCGCTACCCGGTTCCTTCCGCCGCCGGACATGGGCCCGACGACTGGAAGTCGCTGAGCTGGGGCCAGGCCGCCGAGCGGGTCTACTCCATCGCCGCCGGGCTGATCGATCTGGGTGTGCAGCCCGAGGAGCGGGTCGCGCTCGCCTCCGCCACCCGGGTGGAGTGGATTCTCGCCGACCTCGGCATCCTCTGCGCGGGCGCGGCCACGACGACCGTGTACCCGCAGACCAACGCCGAGGAGTCCGCGTACATCCTCGCCGACTCCGAAAGCCGCGTGCTTGTCGCCGAGGACGCCGCCCAGCTGGCCAAGGCGCGCGAGAAGCGCGACGAGCTGCCGAACCTCAAGCATGTCGTGGTGATCGACCCCGCCGGCGCCGAGCCGGCCGAGGGCGACCCCGACGGCTGGGTGCTCTCCCTCGCCGACCTCGAGGCGCGCGGCGCCAAGTACCTCGCCAAGCAGCCGGAGGGCGTCACCGAGCGGATCGGGGCGATCACCTCCGAGCAGCTCGCCACCCTCATCTACACCTCGGGCACCACCGGCCGCCCCAAGGGTGTCCGGCTGCCGCACGACAACTGGTCGTACATGGCGAGGGCCATCGCCTCGACCGGCCTGGTCACCGCGGAGGACGTCCAGTACCTGTGGCTGCCGCTCGCGCACGTCTTCGGCAAGGTGCTGACCTCCGGCCAGATCGAGGTCGGGCACGTCACCGCGGTCGACGGACGCGTTGACAAGATCATCGAGAATCTGCCGGTGGTCCAGCCGACGTACATGGCGGCCGTGCCCCGCATCTTCGAGAAGGTCTACAACGGCGTGGCCGCCAAGGCGCGGGCGGGCGGCGCCGCCAAGTACAAGATCTTCCAGTGGGCCGCCGGTGTGGCGCGCGAGTACGCCAAGGAGTCGCAGGACAGCTTCCGCCGCACGGGCACCGCCTCGGCCTCCTTCGGCCTCACGGCCAAGCACAAGGTCGCCGACGTGCTCGTCTACTCCAAGCTCCGCGAGGCCTTCGGCGGCCGGCTGCGCGCCGCCGTCTCCGGCTCCGCCGCGCTCGCCCCGGACATCGGCTTCTTCTTCTCCGGCGCCGGCATCCACATCCTGGAGGGCTACGGCCTCACCGAGTCCAGCGCCGCCTCCTTCGTCAACCCGGGCGAGGCGTACCGCACCGGCACCGTCGGCAAGCCGCTCCCCGGCACCGAGGTGCGCATCGCGGACGACGGCGAGATCCTGCTGCGCGGCCCCGGCATCATGCAGGGTTACCACGGGCTCCCGGAGAAGACCGCCGAAGTCCTTGAGGCCGACGGCTGGTTCCACACGGGCGACATCGGCGAACTGTCAGCCGACGGCTATCTGAAGATCACCGACCGCAAGAAGGACCTGATCAAGACCTCTGGCGGAAAGTACATCGCGCCGGCCGAGGTCGAGGGCCAGTTCAAGGCGGTGTGCCCGTTCGTCTCCAACATCCTGGTGCACGGTGCGGACCGTAACTTCTGCACCGCGCTGATCGCGCTCGACGAGGCTGCCATCCTCGGCTGGGCCAAGGAGAACGGCCTGGACGGCAAGTCCTACGCCGAGGTCGTCGCCGCCCCGCAGACGGAGCAGCTCGTCGAGGGCTACGTGAAGCGCCTCAACGAGACGCTGCAGCGGTGGCAGACCATCAAGAAGTTCCGTCTGCTGCCGCGCGACCTCGATGTCGAGCACGGCGAGCTGACGCCGAGTCTGAAGCTGAAGCGGCCTGTCGTCGAGCGCGAGTACAAGGAGCTCATCGACGACATGTACGCGGGGTCGCGCGAAGCCTGATCAAGCCGCCGGGCAAGTCGGGTCGCCCGGCAAGTCGGGTTGCCGGGCCGGTCGGTTGCCGGGCCGGTCGGTTGCCGGGCGGCCGGATCGCCGGGCGGTCGGGCTACCGGGCCGCCGGGGACGTGTGGACGGCGACGCGAACCGTGGGCGCGGACGAGGACTCCTCGACTCCTCGTCCGCGCCCACGGTGGCGTTCGCGGTGTCGCCCGCGCTCGGCGGTGTTCGCGTGGCGGTGTTCGCTGGGCACTGTTCGCTCGGGGCTGTTCGCACGGCGCTGTTCGACAGGTGCTTTTCGAGGTCCCGTTCGATGTGCCGTTCGATGTGCTGTCCGTACGCGTCAGAGACCGGCGAAGTTGTCATTCGCGCACGTCCGACGCATGTCCGGCGCGCATCCGGCCTGCGCCGGCACCCGCGTACTCAGTCATCCGGACTGGTTCATATCTGCCCACTTCGATGACTCCACGCTTATGAGCGCGCTCGGTCTGTCACTCTGTCGGTGTTGTCGGAGGGCAAGACAGACCGGACAGGAGCCGCAGCGTGGGGTCCGTTCCGATGCAGCAGGAGACCACGCACCGCTCGGTGCACCTGCTCTCACAGCGTGGTGACGCACGCTCCGTCGCCCGCACCAGCCTGCCCGGGAATCCGCTGGCCGCGTCCGCCGCGCGCCGGTTCGTACGGGCTGCGCTCGCCGACTGGACCCGGCTCGGGACGGTCGCCACGCGCGGTACGGACCGGCTCGCCGACGACGCCGTGCTCGTCGTCAGTGAACTCGTCACCAACGCCGTCGTGCACGCGGGCACCAATGTCGAGCTGCTCACGCGGCTGGACCCGGCCACCGACGACGACCCGGCGGCCCTGGTCATCGAAGTGTCCGACCACCACCCGACCCGGGCGGTACGCAGCGACGGCTCCGAGTCGGCGGCGCTCCCCGGCGAGCCGGAGTACGGGCGCGGACTGCACCTCGTCGCCACGCTCGCCGCCGTCTGGGGGATCACCTACCGGCCGGGTCTCAAGACGGTCTGGGCCCGCCTCTCCCTCGACGGGTGCCAGACCGTGGGGGCGCTGCCCGGAGGCGAGGCCGCGTTGCAGCGCGGACTGCGGGCGGCCGAGATCCTCGCTCCCACGCCGCGCCGGGCCGTACGCGACGACCGGGAGTGGATCAGCCGCGGATCCCTCTCCTTCCTCGCCGAAGCGTCCGACCTGCTTGCCGGACAGCTCGACGAGGACATGGTCGCGGCGCTCGCGGGCCAGCTGCTGGTGCCACGGCTCGCCGACTGGTGTGCGGTCTGGCTGGACGGCGAGGCGGGGCCCGCGCCCCGGCTGGCCCGGGTGTGGCATGCCGACGAGTCGGCCATCGAGGGCCTGCGAGCCGTTCTGGTCAAGGAAGAACCGCCGCGGTTACCGGACGAGGCACGCGGCGGGGCCGTGACCGTCCCCGTCGCGTGGCCGGAAGGCGCGGACGGAAGCGCGGTGGCGTTCCGGCTGACCACCGGCGCACGGCCGCTCGGCACGCTGCTCCTCGGCCGCGAGGGGCTGACGGGCGTCCCCGACGGAGTGACCGCCCTACTGGAGGACTTCGCGCGGCGCGTGGGCCTCGCGATCGGGGCCGCCCGCCAGTACACCCGGCAGGCCACCATCAGCCGGGTGCTCCAGCGCGGGCTGCTGCCCGCCCAGGTCGCCCAGATCCCGGGCGTCGACAGCTCACTCGTGTACGAGCCGAGCGACGAGGGCCTGGCGGGCGGCGACTTCTACGACATCTTCCCGGCCGGCAGCGGCGGCCGCTGGTGCTTCATGCTCGGCGACGTCCAGGGCAGCGGGCCCGAGGCCGCCGTCGTCACCGGCCTCGCCCGGCCCTGGCTGCGGCTGCTCGCCCGCGAGGGGTACCAGGTCGGCGAGGTCCTCGACCGGCTCAACGTACTGCTCCTCGACGACGCGATGGAGGCGGCGGAGGCTGCGGCGCTCATGGTGGCGGGAGCGGGCTCCGGCACGGGTCCCGGAAACCAGACCACCGGCTCCGGCCTCGGCTCCGGCCTCGGCTCCGGCCTCGGCCACCAGACCACCGGCCCCGGGTCCGGCCCCGGCGCCGGTCACGGGACCGGTCACCACGACGGACCCCAGTCGCGGTTTCTGTCGCTGCTGTACGGGGAGCTGACACCGCTCCCCGGCGGTGGCGGAGTCCGCTGCACCGTGGCCTGTGCCGGCCACCCGCTGCCCCTGCTGCTGCGCCCCGACGGCACCGTACGCCCGGCCGCCGCCTCTCAGCTGCTCCTCGGAGTCGTCGAGGACGTCGCCTACGAGAGCCAGACCTTCGAGCTGAAGCCGGGCGACACGCTGCTCTGTGTCACCGACGGGGTCACGGAGCGGCGCTCCGGGCCGCGGATGTTCGACGACGCCGACGGGCTGGCGCGGGCGCTCGCCGACTGCACGGGCTTGACCGCGCAGGGTGTCGCCAATCGCATACGGCAGGCGGTGCACACGTTCGCGGAGGCCCCGCCGGACGACGACCTGGCGCTGCTGGTGCTCCAGGCACGCTGAGCAGCCCCGGGAACCGTGGCCGGCTGTCCGGGGATCCGCGCACATGGCGGACGGGGGATCCGCGCCCGTAGCGGACAATGGGGCGTATGCCTTCCGTACTGCCTGATGGTGAGCCCATGCCCCTGGACGGGGCGCTGCCCCCGCACGCCCTCACCGGCGCGGGCGACCGGCCCCTCGGGTTCTATCTGCACGTTCCGTACTGCGCCACGCGCTGCGGCTACTGCGACTTCAACACGTACACGGCGACCGAGCTGCGCGGCAGCGGAGGCGTGCTGGCCTCCCGCGACAACTACGCGGACACGGTGATCGAGGAGATCCGGCTCGCCCGGAAGGTCCTCGGCGACGATTCGCGGCAGGTCAGGACGGTGTTCGTGGGCGGCGGTACGCCGACGCTGCTGGCCGCCGGCGATCTCGTACGGATGCTGGGGGCGGTTCGGGAGGAGTTCGGTCTCGCGGACGATGCGGAGATCACGACCGAGGCGAATCCGGAATCCGTTGACCCCGCGTATCTGGCGGAGCTGCGGGAGGGCGGCTTCAACCGGTTGTCGTTCGGGATGCAGAGCGCGCGGCAGCACGTGCTGAAGGTGCTGGACCGTACGCACACTCCGGGGCGGCCCGAGGCGTGTGTCGCCGAGGCGCGGGCGGCGGGCTTCGAGCATGTGAACCTGGATCTGATCTACGGCACGCCGGGGGAGAGCGACGACGACTGGCGGGCGTCGCTCGAAGCGGCGATCGGGGCCGGGCCGGACCACGTCAGCGCGTACGCGCTGATCGTCGAGGAGGGCACGCAGCTGGCCCGGCGGATCCGGCGCGGTGAGGTGCCGATGACCGACGACGATGTGCACGCCGACCGGTATCTGATCGCGGAGGAAGTGCTGTCGGGGGCGGGGTTCGACTGGTACGAGGTGTCGAACTGGGCCATGTCCGAAGCGGGGCGCTGCCTGCACAACGAGCTGTACTGGCGCGGCGCGGACTGGTGGGGGGCGGGGCCGGGGGCGCACAGCCACGTGGGGGGTGTGCGGTGGTGGAACGTGAAGCATCCCGGCGCGTATGCGGCGGCGCTCGCGGAGGGGCGGTCGCCCGGTGCGGGGCGGGAGGTTCTGCCGGACGAGGACCGTCGGGTCGAGCGGGTGCTGCTGGAGCTGCGGCTCGTCGAGGGCTGCCCACTGTCCCTCCTGAAGCCGGAGGGGCTCGCCGCGTCGCGCCGCGCCTTGGCGGACGGGCTGCTGGACGCGGGGGCGTACGAGGCCGGGCGGGCGGCGTTGACCCTGCGGGGCCGGCTGCTGGCCGACGCGGTGGTCCGGGACCTGGTGGACTGAGACGTCCCCCACCCCACCCCGCCCCTTCCCGAACTGGGGCGCTGCCCAGACCCTGCGTCTCAAGCGCCGACGGGGCTGGGTTTGGGTTTTCGGGGCGTTGCCCCGGACCCTGCGTCTCAAGCGCCGACGGGGCTGGGTTCTCGGGCTTCCGCCCCCGGCTGGACTTCGGGTGGGGCCCCGGGGCTACTCCGGCGGGGCCGTCACGAAGTCGATCAGCTCTTCCACCCTTCCCAGCAGCGCCGGCTCGAGATCCCTGTAGCTCGTCACCCGCGACAGGATGTGCTGCCACGCCGCGCCCGTGTTCGGCGGCCAGCCCAGGGCGCGGCAGACGCCCGTCTTCCAGTCCTCGCCGCGCGGTACGGAGGGCCAGCCCGCGATCCCCACCGACGAGGGCTTCACGGCTTCCCACACATCGATGTACGGATGGCCCACCACGAGCACATGCGGGTCCGTGACGGATGCCGCGATGCGGGACTCCTTGGAGCCAGGGACCAGATGGTCGACGAGGACGCCCAGACGGGCGTCCGCCGTCGGGGAGAAGTCCGCGACGATGGACGGGAGGTCGTCGACGCCCTCCAGGTACTCGACGACCACGCCCTCGATGCGCAGGTCGTCGCCCCACACCTTCTCGACCAGCTCGGCGTCGTGGCGGCCCTCCACGTAGATGCGGCCCGCGCGGGCGACCCGGGCCCGTGCGCCGGGGACGGCGACCGAACCGGAGGCCGTACGGGTGGGCCGTACCGGAGCACCGGAGGACGGCCGGACCAGCGTGACGACCTTCCCCTCCAGCAGGAATCCGCGCGGCTCCAGCGGGAAGACCCGGTGCTTGCCGAAGCGGTCCTCCAGCGTCACCGTCCCCGCCTCGCAGCGGATCACCGCGCCGCAGAAGCCCGTCGTGACCTCCTCGACGACGAGATCGGGCTCGGCCGGGACCTCCGGCACGGGGGCGGACCGCTTCCACGGTGGGGTCAGGTCGGGGCTGTAACTGCGCATTCCGCAGACGCTACGACACCCCGAACCGCCGGGCCAGCTCATCCCGTTGAGCGCGTACGAAGGCGGCGTCCACCGCCGCCCCGTGCCCCGGTACGTACACCGCGTCCTCTCCGCCCAGCGCGAGCAGCCGGTCCAGGGCCGCCGGCCAGCGGGAGGGGGCCGCGTCCGGGCCCGCCTGGGGGTCGCCCGACTCCTCGACCAGGTCGCCGCAGAAGACAATCTCCGGGTCAGCAGCCGTGCCGGGCACCAGTACGGCGAGGTCGTGGCCGGAGTGGCCCGGTCCGGCGTTCACCAGCAGGACCTGGCGGCCACCGAGGTCCAGGGTCCACCGGTCGGAGACGGTGTGCTGCGGCCGCACCAGCACGTCCGTGGCCTGCGCCGAGTCGGCAGGCGTCACACCGTGGCGGATCGCGTCGTCGCGCAGCACGTCCCGCTGGCGGACGAGCAGCTCGTCGATGCCGACCGCGCCGTACACCTGGACCGCCGAGAACGCCGCCGTGCCGAAGACATGGTCGAAATGGGGGTGGCTGAGCGCGATATGCGTCACACGGCGGCCGCCGAGAAGGGCCTCGGCCTGGGTGCGCAGCTCGGCGCCCTCACGGAGCGTGGAGCCCGTGTCGTACAGCAGGGCCGCGGTCTCTCCGACGACAAGACCGATGGTGGCGTCCCAGACAGGCATGCGGCGCCGGCCCACTCCGTGGCCGAGACGTTCCCATCCGAAGTCTTCCCAACTGACGTCCATACGGCGACGCTATCCCGGGCGACCAGCGACGTCTTGCCGGTCCGCGGGGCGGTAGCGTGTCCGATCGCCCTTGCTAGGGGCGTACCTCCCCGCCGTACACTGGCCCGGGGGAAGACTGGCACTCAGCCGCAGTGAGTGCCAGGCAGGACCGACGGACCGCCGAGGAATCACAGCTGGAGGTGTGCGCGATGCTCAGTGAACGCAGACTCGAAGTGCTGCGCGCCATCGTCCAGGACTATGTCGGGACGGAGGAACCCGTCGGTTCCAAGGCCCTCACCGAGCGGCACCGGCTGGGTGTCTCGCCGGCCACCGTGCGCAACGACATGGCGGTGCTGGAGGAGGAAGGGTTCATCGCCCAGCCCCACACCAGCGCCGGACGGATTCCGACGGACAAGGGCTACCGCCTGTTCGTGGACAAGCTGGCGGGCGTCAAGCCGCTGTCTTCCCCCGAGCGGCGCGCGATCCAGAACTTCCTGGACGGGGCCGTCGACCTCGACGACGTCGTGGCGCGCACGGTACGGCTGCTCGCGCAGCTGACCCGGCAGGTCGCGGTCGTCCAGTACCCGTCCCTCACCCGCTCGACCGTGCGGCATGTGGAGCTTCTGGCGCTGGCTCCGGCGCGGCTGATGCTGGTGCTGATCACCGACACCGGACGGGTCGAGCAGCGGCACGTGGACTGCCCGGCGCCGTTCGGTGAGACCTCGCTGGCGGATCTGCGGGCCCGGCTGAATAGCCGGGTGGTGGGCCGTCGCTTCACCGACGTGCCGCAGCTGGTGCAGGATCTTCCCGAGTCGTTCGAGCTGGACGACCGGGGCACGGTCTCGACGGTGCTCTCGACCCTCCTCGAAACGCTCGTGGAGGAGACCGAGGAGCGGCTGATGATCGGCGGCACCGCCAATCTGACGCGCTTCGGCCATGACTTCCCGCTGACCATCCGGCCCGTCCTGGAGGCGCTGGAGGAGCAGGTCGTCCTGCTGAAGCTGCTTGGCGAGGCCAAGGACTCGGGCATGACCGTACGGATCGGGCACGAGAACGCCCATGAGGGCCTCAACTCCACGTCCGTGGTCGCGGTCGGCTACGGTTCGGGCGACGAGGCAGTCGCCAAACTCGGCGTGGTCGGACCGACCCGCATGGACTACCCCGGAACGATGGGAGCGGTACGCGCAGTGGCACGTTACGTCGGACAGATCCTGGCGGAGTCGTAAGTGGCCACCGACTACTACGCCGTGCTGGGCGTACGCCGCGACGCTTCGCAGGACGAGATCAAGAAGGCCTTCCGGCGGCTGGCGCGTGAGCTCCACCCGGACGTGAATCCGGACCCGAAGACGCAAGAGCGCTTCAAGGAGATCAACGCCGCGTACGAGGTGCTCTCGGACCCGCAGAAGAAGCAGGTCTACGACCTCGGTGGCGACCCGCTCTCCGCCGCGGGCGGCGGGGGCGGGGCCGGTGGCTTCGGCGCGGGCGGCTTCGGCAACTTCTCGGACATCATGGACGCCTTCTTCGGAACGGCGTCCCAGCGCGGGCCGAGGTCGCGGACGCGGCGCGGTCAGGACGCGATGATCCGGCTGGAGGTCGAGCTCAGCGAGGCGGCCTTCGGGACGACGAAGGACATCCAGGTCGACACGGCCGTCGTGTGTACGACCTGCTCGGGCGAGGGAGCGGCTCCCGGTACCTCCGCCCAGACCTGTGACATGTGCCGCGGCCGCGGTGAGGTCTCCCAGGTCACCCGGTCCTTCCTCGGGCAGGTCATGACCTCCCGCCCCTGCCCGCAGTGTCAGGGCTTCGGGACCGTGGTCCCCACTCCGTGCCCCGAGTGCGCGGGCGACGGCCGGGTGCGGTCGCGTCGCACTCTCACGGTCAAGATCCCGGCCGGTGTCGACAACGGCACCCGGATCCAGCTGGCGGGCGAGGGCGAGGTCGGCCCCGGCGGCGGCCCGGCAGGCGACCTGTACGTCGAGATCCACGAGCTGCCGCATCCCGTCTTCCAGCGGCGCGGCGACGATCTGCACTGCACGGTGACGATCCCGATGACGGCGGGCGCGCTCGGCACGAAGGTGCCGCTGGAGACGCTCGACGGCATGGAGGAGGTCGACATCCGTCCGGGCACGCAGTCGGGGCAGTCGATCCCGCTGCACGGGCGCGGTGTGACGCATCTGCGGGGCGGCGGGCGTGGTGACCTCATCGTCCACGTCGAGGTGATGACGCCGACGAAGATGGATCCGGAGCAGGAGCGGCTGCTGCGGGAGCTGGCGAAGCTGCGGGGCGAGGAGCGGCCGATGGGGCAGTTCCAGCCGGGGCAGCAGGGACTGTTCTCCCGCCTCAAGGACGCGTTCAACGGTAGGTGAGGGGGAACCCCACTCACCTGGCTCCCCCCGGGGCGGGAGTTACGGGGGCCTGACGGCCCCCGTTCCCCCTGGGGAGGCACGGGCGCTTCGCACCGCGCGAGTCCTCGTTCCGCTCGGGTAGGCGCGGGCAGCTTCGCGCCACGCCGCTCGTTCCGGCCGGGCCGGTGCGGGCGCTTCGCGTCACGGCCTCTCGTCCATTTCCGGGGCGGGAGCTATGGCTTACGGCCCCGTTCCCCTTGGCAGGCGCAGGCGCAGGCGCAGGCGCAGGCGCTTCGCACCGTAACCCCTCGCCGCCCGGGCGAGGCTGCTTCACGCCGTCCCCGTCTCCCGGGGCAGGCGAGGCTGCTTCACGCCGTCCCCGTCTCCCGGGGCAGGCGAGGCCGCTTCACGCCGCACCCCCGTCCCGCCGGGGGCGGACGCGGGCCGTCCCGCGCCGGATTCGGTCGCGCCGTCGGGACGTGGCACCATGCGGGCATGTCCTCCGCGCTGACCGATCTCTGCCGCTACCCGATCGTGCAGGCCCCCATGGCGGGTGGCGCTTCCTGTCCCGAGCTCGTCGCTGCCGTGTCCGAGGCCGGCGGGTTCGGGTTCCTGGCCGCCGGGTACAAGACCGCGGACGGCATGTACCAGGAGATCAAACAGGTGCGCGGGCTCACCGGCCGCCCCTTCGGCGTCAATCTCTTCATGCCCCAGCCGCCCTACGCCGACCCGGCCGCCGTCGAGGTGTACCGGCACCAGCTCGCCGGGGAGGTGAGCTGGTACGAGACGCCGCTCGGCGACCCCGAGGCCGGACGGGACGACGGGTACGAGGCCAAGCTGGCGATCCTGCGCGACGACCCCGTACCCCTCGTGTCCTTCACCTTCGGCTGCCCCACCCGGCAGGCCCTGGACGCCCTCAAGCGCGCCGGGACGCTCACCGTCGTGACCGTCACCACGCCCGAGGAGGCACAGGCCGCACAGAGCGTGGGCGCCGACGCCATCTGTGTCCAGGGCATCGAGGCGGGCGGCCACCAGGGCACGCACCGCGACGACCCTGCCACCGATGGCGGCGGGATCGGGCTGCTGGCACTGATCGCGCTGATCAGGGAGACCGTACCGCTCCCGATCGTCGCGGCCGGCGGACTGATGCGCGGCAGCCAGATCGCCGCCGCGCTGGCCGCGGGCGCCGACGCGGCCCAGCTCGGCACCGCGTTTCTCGTCTGCCCCGAGTCCGGGGCGAACGCGCTGCACAAGCAGGCCATGACCAATCCGCTGTTCACCCGCACCGAACTCACCCGCGCCTTCTCCGGACGCCCGGCCCGCGGCCTGGTCAACCGGTTCATGAGTGAGCACGGACGGTACGCGCCCGCCGCGTACCCCGAGGTGCACCACCTCACCACCGGTCTGCGCAAGGCCGCGGCCAAGGCGGGCGACCCACAGGGCATGGCCCTCTGGGCCGGTCAGGGCCACCGGATGGCCCGCGACCTGCCCGCCGGGCGGCTCGTCGAGGTGCTCGCCGCCGAACTGGGCGCTGCGAGCGCCGCTCTCGCCCTGCGGAGTGCCTCATGACCGCCCCGGTGTTCGTCGTCGACCGCGTCACCCCCGGCACCGTCACCCTGGACGGCCCCGAGGGACGGCACGCCGTCTCCGTACGCAGGCTCCGCGTCGGCGAGGAGATCGTGCTGACGGACGGCGCGGGCAACGGCGCCTACGGCACCGTCGCCGCCGTCGAGGGCAAGGACCGTCTCGACGTCACCGTCACCGAGGTACGCACGGAGAGCGAGCCCTCGCCCCGGATCACCGTCGTCCAGGCGCTTCCCAAGGGCGACCGCGGCGAACTCGCCGTCGAGACCATGACGGAGACCGGGGTCGACGCGATCGTGCCGTGGGCCGCCGCCCGCTGCATCACGCAGTGGAAGGGCGACCGCGGCGCCAAGTCCCTCGCCAAGTGGCGTGCCACGGCGCGCGAGGCGGGCAAGCAGTCGCGCCGGCTGCGCTTCCCGGAGGTCGCGGACGCCGCGACGACCAAGCAGGTTGTGCGACTTCTCGCCGAAGCGGACTTCGCCGCCGTCCTGCACGAGGAGGGCGCCGAGCCGCTCGCCACCGCACAGCTGCCGTCGTCCGGGGAGATCGTGCTGGTCGTCGGTCCCGAAGGGGGCGTCTCCCCCGAGGAGTTGGCCGCGTTCGCGGAGGCGGGCGCGAAGCCGTACCGGCTCGGGCGGAGTGTTCTGCGCACCTCCACGGCCGGGACGGCGGCCGCGGCGCTGCTACTGGGCCGTACCGGCCGCTGGTCCTGACCCGGCCGTACGTCCCACCAGCGCGTCGAACAGCGGCCAGCGTCGATCTCCGCGATGCCGTGCGCGACCGGCAGCAGTCCGCGCGCTCCGGCCTCGTCGAGGAACCGGCGTACGACACCGGGCTCGTGAAGGTTCAGGCAGGTGTCGTGGCCGGTGGTGCCGAGCAGGCCGGACGACCAGTACGCGCCGGCCACGATGCGTCCCTGGCCGTCACGGAACACGAACCGCAGCTGGGCAAGCGGGGCTTCGGCACGGCGCACGGTCAGGATCTCGCGGCAGTCCGGGTGCAGATGCCCGACCGACCACAGCCAGACCTCCGGGCCAACCGTCAGCCGTCGGGGTGTGCGGTCGCGTCTCATCCCCCCACCGTACGCGGCGCGTTGTGACCGCAACGGGTCTACCGCGACCGCGGCGCCGGTGGGACGCTGCTGGGCATGGGCGCGTACACACGTGTACTGGCAGCGATCGGTCTGGCCGGCGCGGCGGCCCTCGGCGCCGTGGCGTGCGAACCCGGCACGGGCGGCGGGCTCAGCGCGATGGCGGTGTCCTTCACGACGGACGCCGCAGGCACACGCGCGCTGGAGCGCGCCGGGGTCCAGGTGCGCTGGCTCAGCTGTACGACCACGCTCAGCACCGGTCGTACGGCCTCCCCTCCGGCACCGGGCGTCGCCACCGTCGCGTGCGAGGGCGAGACCGATGAAGCAGGGGCGGCAGGGACCGGCCGGAAGATCACGATCAACGGCAAGGTCACCCAGGAGATCGACGGGCGCTGTGTACGCGGCGACCTGAAGGCCGAGGCCGGCGGCCGTACGGTCTTCCACGTCGGTGTCCTCGGTGACTGCAGCGCCCCGACACCCACGCGGGTCCCAGGCGCACCCACGCGGGTTCCGGGCGGCGACGGCCCGCCCCGCCCCACGGTCACCGTGACGGTGACCGTCACCGAAACCCGTACCCCGGGCAAGTAGCCCGGCGCCCCGGCACCGATAGCATGCAGATCCATTGATCGTCGGAGTCATGAAGGGGCCCGGACCATGGCGGGAGAACCGCAAGCCGACTGCCTGTTCTGCAAGATCGTCGCGGGGGAGGTCCCGGCCACCGTCGTACGCGAGACCGAGACGACCGTCGCCTTCCGCGACATCAATCCGCAGGCACCGACGCATGTGCTTGTCATCCCCAAGTCGCACTACCCGGACGCCGCCACGCTTGCCGCGGCCGAGCCCACCGTCGTCGCCGACATACTGCGCGAGGCGGCCGAGGTCGCGGCCGAGGACAAGGTGGACGCCACCGGCTTCCGTGTCGTCTTCAACACCGGCAGCGGCGCGGGACAGACCGTCTTCCACGCGCACCTCCATGTCCTCGGCGGACGCGGCTTCAACTGGCCGCCCGGATAGTCACCGCATGTCCGTACGAGAACTGGTCGTGCTCGGCACCGCCAGCCAGGTCCCGACCCGGCACCGCAACCACAACGGCTATCTGCTGCGCTGGGACGGCGAAGGCATCCTCTTCGACCCGGGCGAGGGCACCCAGCGGCAGATGCTGCGGGCCGGAGTCGCCGCGCACGACATCAACCGCATCTGTGTCACGCACTTCCACGGCGACCACTCCCTCGGTCTCGCCGGGGTGATCCAGCGCATCAACCTCGACCAGGTGCCGCACCCGGTGACCGCGCACTACCCGGCGAGCGGGCAGCGCTTCTTCGACCGGCTCCGCTACGCGACCGCCTACCGGGAATGCGTACAGCTCACCGAGGCGCCCGTCGCCACCGGCGGCGTGCTCGCCGACACCTCCTCGTACACCCTGGAGGCGCGCCGGCTCTCGCATCCCGTCGAGTCGTTCGGCTACCGGCTGACCGAACCCGACGGCCGCCGCATGCTGCCCGAGCGGCTCGCCGCACACGGCATCAAGGGCCCCGACGTGGGCCGCATCCAGCGCGAGGGCGCACTCGGCGGCGTCACCCTGGAGGAGGTGAGCGAGGTGCGGCGCGGCCAGCGTTTCGCGTTCGTCATGGACACCAGGCTGTGCGAGGGCGCGTACGAGCTGGCCGAGGGCTGCGACATGCTCGTCATCGAGTCGACGTTCCTCGACGAGGACCATCTGCTGGCCACCGACCACGGCCACCTCACCGCCGGTCAGGCGGCTCGCGTGGCGCGCGATGCGGGCGTACGGCACCTCGTCCTGACACACTTCTCACAGCGCTACAGCGAGCCCGAGGAGTTCGAGCGGCAGGCCCGGGCAGCCGGCTTCGACGGCGAACTCTCCGTGGCCCAGGACCTCGTCCGGGTCCCCGTACCCAAACGCGAACTCTGAGCGAGCACCGATGTCACTCCCCAAGGCCGAACTGCACCTGCACATCGAGGGCACCCTCGAACCCGAACTCGCCTTCGAACTGGCCGAACGCAACGGCGTCCGGCTGCCGTACGCCGGCACCGAAGACCTCCGCAAGGCGTACCTCTTCAGCGATCTGCAGTCCTTCCTCGACCTGTACTACGGGCTGATGGCGGTCCTGCACACCGCGAACGACTTCACCGACCTCGCCGACGCGTACCTCGCGCGCGCGGCGGCCCAGGGCGTACGGCACGCCGAGATCTTCTTCGACCCACAGGCGCACACCGGCCGCGGCATCCCGATCGGCACGGTGATCGAAGGGCTCGCGCACGCGCTGGACCGGGGCGAGGAGCGGCACGGCGTCTCCACGCAGCTGATCATGTGCTTCCTGCGCGACCAGTCCGCCGAGTCGGCCATGGAGACGCTCGACGCGGCGAAGCCGTACCTCCACCACATCAGCGCGGTCGGCCTGGACTCGGCCGAGGTCGGGCATCCGCCCGCCAAGTTCCGCGAGGTGTACGCGGCCGCCGAGTCCCTCGGACTGCGCAAGGTCGCCCACGCCGGCGAGGAGGGCCCGCCCGCGTACATCCGGGAGGCCCTGGACGTTCTCGGTGTCGAACGCATCGACCACGGCCTGCGTGCGATGGAGGATCCGGAACTGGTCGAACGCCTCGTCCGTGACCGGGTCCCCCTCACCGTGTGCCCGCTGTCGAACGTCCGCCTGCGCGCCGTCGACACCCTGGAGGACCATCCGCTGCGCTCGATGATGGACGCCGGGCTGCTGGTGACCGTCAACTCCGACGACCCCGCGTACTTCGGCGGCTATGTCGGCGACACGTTCCACGCGGTACGGGAGGCGCTGGGCCTCAGCCAGGACCAGCTGCGCGAGCTGGCCCGCAACTCATTCCGGGCCGCGTTCCTCGACCATGACGAGGCCCGCCGGGAGCGGTACCTGGCGGACGTCGAGTCGTACGACTTCGACAACGGCTGACGCGGGCCACACCGACTGACGCGGGCCGGTCAGGACACCAGAACCTTCGAGGACCGGTCCCGCAGGAGCCGGAGCCGACGGGCCCGCACCCGTGTCGTCACCGGCACCGGGATCTCCGCGACCGGCTGTTCCGGGGCGCCGATCTGGGGGACCCGGGCCCCCGACGGGGCGCCCGTCGTGAGGGCGACCACCGCGGCCGGGGCACCGCCGCGGCGGCGGATGGCGCCGGGGACCAGCGGGCGGCCCGAGGTGTGGAGGGCCACCGCGGTCATCGGCACCGCCACCAGGAGCAGCAGGGCGCACAGCACCAGCCCCATCCCCGGGTATCCCGCGTGCGCGGAGAGCAGGCTGCCGGTGAGCGGTCCGCACGCGACGCCCAGCGACGACGCGGAGCCCACGAGCACCGCCCACCGGCCGCGCGGGTCGAGCGACGCGGCGAGTCCGATCAGATACGACAGGACCACGGGGTAGAAGACGTTCCACAGGATCTCGCCCGTGGCGAAGGTCATCAGACCCCGCGCCGACGAACTGACCACGATGCAGCAGGCGATGACGGCCGTCCCCGCGCCGATCGGGATCGCCCGGCCGAGCCGTGGCCCCAGCGCGCCCGCGCCGAGGACGCCCGCGAGCCCCGCGCCCAGCGCGACCGCGAAGACCGCGCCGACCGTGACCTCGCTCAGCCCGGCCTGGGTGACCCCGATCCGCCCGCTCACGCCCCACAGGGCGTTCTGCGCCATCGACCAGCAGAGCATCGCGCCCGCGAGAACCGCCCCTGAGCGCAGCCGGGGCAGCCGGTGCAGCCGGTTCTGTGGGCCCTGGACACTCACCCGTGCGCCGGCCGCGTCGAGCCGTCCCGTCGCGGGCCACACCAGCACCGCGGCGAGCGCGAGCGCCGCGAACGGCAGTGCGTGTCCGCCGCCGAGCCGCGGGAGCGTGAGATACAGGGCCCCCGCGGACGCCGACACCGCGAGCAGCCCGAGCGCCGAGGCGCGGTGCGGGTCGCGCTGCGTGGCGATTCCGGCCGCGGCGACCGCCGTCGCCGTACCCGAGCCGAGGCCGCCCACCGCGGTCCCCGCGACCACCAGCGGTACGGACGAGGTCAGCGCGGCGGTCCCGTACCCGCTCAGGGCGAGCAGCAGGCCCAGCCGGGAGAGCCGCCGCGGCCCGTGCCGCTCGACCTGCGAGGCCAGCACGAAGCCCGCAAGAGCCGAGTGCAGCAGCAGCGTCGAGCCGACGAGCCCGGCCTGGGCGGGGGAGAGTCCGAGTCCGGCGGAGAGCCGGCCGACGACGGTCGGCAGGAGATACGCGGCGAGGTAGCCGGCGGCGAAGACGGCGACCAAGGGCCACGCGGCGCGCGGGCGCGAGGGCATGGGCGTTCCCGGGAACAAGGGGGCGAAGGTGGGGTGGAGCGCCCGGTGTTGCACGGGAACGCGGGCCAATTTGTATCAAGCGTGTCCGGGGCCGGAGAAGATGGGATGGTGTGATGCGGGACACATTTGGTTTGTGCTGGATTGGCAGGGGTAACAGTGTGCACTTTCTGTGGGCCGCCACCCCTGTGGTAGGGCGAGGATCGGGCACACTGGCCTGATTCGCACCGCTCTTGCAGCGCACCTCGCACCGCGATTCGGGAGCCACCGTGATCACGACCGACGGAGAGCAGCAGCAACGCACCACAGACGTCGACCCGTTGGGCGCGCTGCGCACCGGCAGGGACCCGGATTGCGATGTGTTCCTCACCGGCACGGTCTTCCTCGACATCATCTTCACCGGTCTGGACAGCGCCCCGGTGCGGGGCACCGAGTCCTGGGCGCGGGGCATGGGGCAGAGCCCGGGCGGGGTCGCCAACATGGCCACCGCGCTCGCCCGCCTCGGTCTGCGCACCTCGCTCGCCGCGGCCTTCGGCGACGACTTCTACGGCGACTACTGCTGGGACGCCCTGGAGCAGGGCGAGGGCATCGACCTGTCCCGGTCGCGGACCGTGCCCGGCTGGCACTCCCCGGTGACCGTCTCCATGGCGTACGAGGGCGAGCGGACGATGATCTCGCACGGTCACGAGGCCCCGCCGCCGGAGGACAACGGCGCCCCGTTCCACCCGGTGCCGCCGCGCGCGCGGGCCGCCGTCGCCTCCCTCGCACCCGACCGGCGCGAGGGCTGGATCGCCGAAGCGGCCGGCCGGGGCGCCCGGATCTTCGCCGATATCGGCTGGGACGACTCCGGCCGCTGGGATCTTGCGTCACTGCTCGATCTGGAGTTGTGCGAGGCGTTCCTGCCCAACGCGCAGGAGGCGATGCGCTACACCCGCACCGACTGCCCCCGGGCCGCGGCCAGAGCGCTGGCCGACAAGGTGCCGGTCGCCGTCGTCACACTCGGGCCGGAGGGCGCGTACGCCGTGGACGGCGCGACGGGGGAGACCGCGGAGGTCCCGGCGATCGCGGTGGAGGCGCTGGATCCGACGGGAGCGGGCGATGTCTTCATGGCCGGTTTCGTCACGGGCACGCTCGCGGGCTGGCCGCTCGCGGACCGGCTCGCCTTCGCCGGGCTGATCGCCGCGCTGTCCGTGCAGGAGTTCGGTGGCTCGCTGTCCGCGCCCGGCTGGTCGGAGGTGGCGGCCTGGTGGCAGTACGTGCGGGGCTGCTCCGACCAGGACCCGGAGGCGCTGGCCAGGTACGCCTTCCTCGCCCGGTTGCTGCCCGCGACGGCCCGGCCGTGGCCGCTGCGCCGCGCGGTGCCGACGATCGGCTTCCGCCGCTCGGCCTGAGCAAGGGGGCCCGGGGAACTCCCCCACCCCGGGAAAAGGGCTTCGGGACTGTCGGTGCGGGGTCGTACGCTGGTACTCCAGAGGTTGTCGAGCAGCGAGAACCCTGCAACGGGAGGTATGTGCAGGCCACAGAGCCGGCCCATGACTCAGACACCCACAGCCCAGACCCCAGCGCCGGGACAGGCGCGAGCCCAGTTCACCGTCCCGGCCAAGCATCCGATGGTGACCGTTCTCGGTTCGGGTGACGCCCTGCTGCGCGTGATCGAGAAGGCCTTCCCGGCGGCCGACATCCATGTCCGGGGCAACGAGGTCAGTGCGATCGGCGACGCGCGCGAAGTCGCTCTGATCCAGCGCCTCTTCGACGAGATGATGCTGGTGCTCCGCACCGGACAGCCCATGACGGAGGACGCGGTGGAACGCTCGATCGCCATGCTCAGGGCGAGCGAGAACGGGACGGGGCCCGACGAGACCCCGGCCGAAGTGCTCACGCAGAACATCCTTTCCAGCCGCGGCCGCACCATCCGCCCCAAGACCCTCAACCAGAAGCGCTACGTCGACGCGATCGACAAGCACACGGTCGTCTTCGGCATCGGCCCCGCCGGTACGGGCAAGACCTATCTGGCGATGGCCAAGGCGGTCCAGGCGCTCCAGTCCAAGCAGGTCAACCGCATCATCCTGACCCGGCCCGCCGTCGAGGCGGGCGAGCGCCTCGGCTTCCTGCCCGGCACGCTGTACGAGAAGATCGACCCGTATCTGCGTCCGCTCTACGACGCGCTGCACGACATGATCGACCCGGACTCGATCCCGCGCCTCATGGCCGCGGGCACGATCGAGGTCGCGCCGCTGGCGTACATGCGAGGCCGTACGCTCAACGACGCGTTCATCATCCTCGACGAGGCGCAGAACACGAATCCGGAACAGATGAAGATGTTCCTGACACGTCTCGGCTTCGATTCGAAGATCGTCGTCACCGGTGACATCACTCAGGTCGATCTGCCGGGCAGCACCAAGAGCGGCCTGCGCCAGGTCCGGGAGATCCTGGACGGCGTCCCGGATGTGCACTTCTCCATGCTGACGTCGCAGGATGTCGTCCGGCACAAGCTCGTCGGCCGTATCGTCGACGCGTACGAGCAGTACGACAGCCGAAACGGCACCAACGGGAAGTAGACCGAAGAACACCATGTCGATCGACGTCAACAACGAGTCCGGCACCGAGGTCGACGAGCAGGCGATCCTCGACATCGCCCGCTACGCGCTCGCGCGGATGCGTATCCACCCGCTGTCCGAGCTCTCGGTGATCGTTGTGGACGCCGACGCCATGGAGCAGCTCCACATCCAGTGGATGGACCTGCCGGGCCCCACCGACGTCATGTCCTTCCCGATGGACGAGCTGCGCCCGCCGGTCAAGGACGACGAGGAGCCCCCGCAG
>NZ_JBSGZO010000036.1:0-38090 GCF_053611045.1 Streptomyces sp. NPDC054841
TACGGCGAGGAGCACTTCGCCCGCTTCGCCGGCCTGTCCGACGTCGATCTCCTCATCACCGACAGCGGGCTCAGCCCCGAGGACACCGCGGCCATCGAGGCCGTGGGCACGGAAGTAGTACGTACATGATTCTCACCGTCACGCCGAACCCGTCGCTGGACCGGACCTACGAGGTCCCGGCCCTCGAGCGCGGCGAAGTGCTGCGGGCCACCGGCGAACGCATGGACCCCGGCGGCAAAGGCGTCAACGTCTCGCGGGCGGTCGCGGCCGCCGGGCACCGTACCGTCGCCGTACTGCCGCTCGGCGGAGCGCCCGGCGCGCTCGTCGCGCAGCTGCTCGCGGGCGAGGGGATCGAGGTCGCGCCGGTGGAGGTCGAGGGTGCGACGCGTTCCAACATCGCGCTGGCGGAGCCGGACGGCACTCTGACGAAGATCAACGCGCCGGGTCCGAGGCTGACGCCCGCGGAATCACGGTCCCTGCTGGCGGAGGTCTCCGCACACTCTTCTTCCGCGGCGTGGGTCGCCTGCTGCGGCAGCCTGCCGCGCGGCCTCGCCCCCTCCTGGTACGCCGAGCTGGTCGCCCTCGCCCATGAGTCGGGTGCGCGGATCGCCCTCGACACGTCCGGGCCGTCCCTGCTCGCCGCGCTCTCCGCCCGCCCCGATGTCGTCAAGCCGAACGCCGATGAGCTCGCCGAGGCGGTCGGCCGCCCGCTGGCCACGGTCGGCGACGCGGTGAAGGCCGCGGAGGAGCTTCGCTCGCTCGGTGCGGGAGCGGTACTGGCCAGCCTGGGCGCGGACGGTCAGCTGCTCGTCTCCGGCACGGGTGTCCTCTACGGCGCCGCATCGGTCGCCGCCCTACGGAGCAACGTCGGCGCCGGTGACGCGTCCCTGGCCGGCTTTCTGGCGGCGGGCGGCGAGGGCGTGCCCGCCCTGGTCGCCGCGGTCGCCCACGGCGCCGCCGCCGTGCAACTTCCGGGCAGCGTGATGCCCACGCCGTCCGACCTCGATCCCGCCGCGGTCCTGGTGACCGCGGACGTCCCCCTGGACCGCGCACTCATGGAACAAGGGAGCCCGCGATGAGCGACATGATCACCGCGGACCTGGTCGACCTCGACCTGGCCGCCGCGACGAAGGAAGAGGCGGCCCGTTCGCTCGCCGAGCGCATGGTCGCGCTCGGCCGCGTCACCGACCTCGACGGCTTTCTCGGCGACGTCGCCGCGCGCGAGGCCCAGATGCCGACGGGCCTGGACGGCGGGATCGGCATTCCCCACTGCCGCAGCGCGCATGTCTCCGAACCCACCCTGGCCTTCGGCCGCCCCTCCACCCCCGTCGACTTCGGCGCCCCTGACGGCCCCGCCGATCTCATCTTCCTGATAGCGGCGCCCGCCGGTGCCGACGACGCCCACCTCACGATCCTCTCCTCCCTCGCCCGTCGCCTGATGGACGCGGACTTCACCTCCGCCCTGCGCGCGACGGCTTCGACGACCACTGCCGCGGCGCTCGTCCGTGGCGACATCGAGCCGTCCGAGGCGGCGGCCACCGAGTCGGCGGAGGCGGCGGCAACGGCTGTGGCGGAGGCGGCGGCAACGGCGGCGGCCACCGCGGCCGTTGAGGGCGAGGTGCCGGCGGAGGAGGGGCCGGCGGAGGAGGCTCAGGAGGGTCCCGGGGGTCTCAGGGGGCCTGGGGGTTCCGGGGAGCCGGCGGGAGCGTCCGAACGGTTCCGGATCGTCGCCGTCACCTCCTGCCCCACCGGTATCGCCCACACCTTCATGGCCGCGGAAGCGCTGGAACGGGCCGGCCAGGAAGCCGGTGTCGAGGTCGCCGTCGAGACCCAGGGGTCCGCCGGATTCACCCGGCTCGACCCCGCCGTCATCGCGGGAGCGGACGGGGTGATCTTCGCGCACGACGTTCCCGTACGGGAGAGGGAACGGTTCGTCGGAAAGCCCGTCGTGGACGTCGGTGTGAAGGCCGGGATCAGCCGGGCCGGCGAGCTCATTGCCGAGGTACGGGACAAGGCCGCCCACCGGGACAAGGCCGCCCGTGGCGAGGCGACCGACGCCGTGGAGCCCAGCCCCGTCGAGCGCGGCGGTGAGCCCGGCGAGGGCTACGGCACCAAGCTCCGCAAGTGGCTGATGTCCGGCGTCAGTTACATGATCCCGTTCGTCGCCGCAGGCGGCTTGCTCATCGCCCTCGGCTTCGCCATCGGCGGCTACGAGATCGCGAGTGCCAAGTCCGTGGCCGACGTCTTCGTCTGGGGCGACCACACCAGCTGGGCCGCGCTGCTCTTCCAGATCGGCGGGCTCGCGTTCAGCTTCCTGATCCCGGTCCTCGCCGGATACATCGCGTACGGAATGGCCGACCGTCCCGGCCTCGTCCCGGGCTTCGTCGGCGGCGCGATCGCCATCACCATCAAGGCGGGCTTCCTCGGCGGACTGGCCGCCGGACTGCTCGCCGGCGCCGTCGTCCTCGCGATCCAGAAGGTCAAGGTGCCCGACGTCCTGCGCGGCATCATGCCGGTCGTCGTGATCCCGCTGGTCTCCTCGGTGGTCGTCGGCTTCCTGATGTTCCTGGTGATCGGCAAGCCGCTCGCCACCCTCCAACAGGCCCTCACCAACTGGCTGAACGGCCTCACCGGAGCCAACGCGATCATCCTCGGCGTCATCCTCGGCCTGATGATGTGCTTCGACCTGGGCGGCCCGCTCAACAAGGTCGCCTACACCTTCGCCGTCGGCGGCCTCGCCAACGCCACCGACGGCTCCCTCAAGGTCATGGCGGCCGTGATGGCCGCGGGCATGGTGCCGCCGCTGGCGATGGCGCTGGCGACGACCGTGCGCGGCAAGCTGTTCACCAAGGCCGAGCGTGAGAACGGCAAGGCTGCCTGGGTGCTGGGCGCTTCGTTCATCACGGAGGGCGCGATCCCGTTCGCCGCGGCCGATCCGCTGCGGGTCATCCCGTCGGTGATGGTGGGCGGCGCGGTCACCGGCGCCCTGTCGATGGCTTTCGACTGCACCCTGCGAGCCCCGCACGGCGGCATCTTCGTTGTCCCGCTGATCGGCAACCCGTTCCTCTACCTGGTCGCCATCCTCGCCGGCACCACGGTCAGCGCGGGTCTCGTCATCCTGCTGAAGGGCATGCGCAAGACGTCAGGGGCCGCTCAGTCCGCCCCTGCCGCGGCCGAGAAGCCCACGGTGGTCGCGGCGGTCTGAGGCGCGCCCGGGCCTGCGGCGGTCTGAGGCGTGCCCCGGGCCTGCGGCGGTCTGAGGCGCGCCCCGGGCCTGCGGCGGTGCGAGGCGCGCTTGGGCCCGCGGCGGTCCGAGTCCGCGGCCCGTGCGCCCGTCCGTCAGCGCACCCGCGCGCGAAGCTCCATCGCTTCGCGCGCGGTGCGTTCGTCGGCGTACACCTCGCACATGTGGCGGCCGTCGGGGGTGGCCGTGTGCTCCACCTCCCACAGGCTCAGCTCCGTGCCGTCGAGCAGCAGGAACGCGTGCTCGTAGAGCGTGAACCCCGCGTCCCGCCCGTCGACCAGGCACTGCCGGCCGAACGCCTGGCCGATGTGGTGCGCGAACGCCGCGCGCAGCAGCCGGGCTGTCACATCGCCCGGCCGGTCCGGGTTCTCGGCGCGGCGCAGCAGCCGGCGGGCGTGGTCCGGGGAGTCGTCGGGGACGTACCTGTGCGCGGGGGCGGCCGGAGGTGGGGCCAGCAGTCTGCCGAGCAGCTCCAGATCGGCGTCGAGACCGTCGTCGAAGCCGCTGCCGTCCGCCCCGTCCCGCCGCTCCTGACGCGCGGTGCGCAGCCGGGACGCGGCGAGCCGCGCCTCCGCCTCCTCCGTGTACAGCTCGTGCTGCCGGACACCGTCCCGTCCGGTGTTGTGCACCAGCTCCCAGAGGGTGAGGGTGGAGCCGTCGGCCAGCAGGTACGTATGCCGGTAGGTCGTGCGGTGCAGGGCCGCGCTGTGGTGCGAGGAGTGCAGTGAACTGGCATGCGTCAGCGCGGATTCGAGCCGGTCGACCATGGTGTCGGGAAGATCGAAGGAGTTCAGTGCCCGACCCAGGAGGCGCTCGAGGTGCGTCTCGGTTGTCTCGCACGGATCGTTCAAGATGGTTCTCCAGGCCGTTGCCATACGTCACTTGGTGACTGCTTAACGTAGTCCCTGGGTCGGACATCGCGTCCGGGGTTCGGGAAAACGAACGGCGCGGGCACAAAGTTTCCGCGGTTCCGCGCGCCCGCGCACGCCCTCACAACTCCCTTGCGCTGTCCGTCAGTCCGCACCCTGATTCGTGCCCTGGGCCTTGCCCTCCGCCGCCTTGTCCTGCGCCTTGTCCTGCGCTTTGTCCGTGCCGAGTCCGTACAGCTCGCCGTACGAGGGAAAGTCGCCGCCCGGCCCCGCCACGCTCCGTGCCGCGAGCACCGCGCGCACGATGGCCCGCGTCACGACGTCCGCGCCCGCCGCGAGGACGGCGTTGAGGGCGAGCGGATGGCTGTCGAGGGGGCGTGCGCAGGTGGCGAGGGCGAAGACGGTGTCGCCGTCATTGAGGAGATGCACCGGGCGCACGGCGCGCGCGATGCCGTCGTGCGCCGTCCCGGCGAGCTTCTGCGCCTGGGCGCGGGTCAGTTCGGCATCGGTGGCGACGACGGCGAGCGTGGTGTTCAGCGGTGGGCCGCCCAGCTCCGAGGCCTCGGCGAGCCGGTGCAGGGCCGCTGCGTGGACCTCGGGGGAGGGCGGAACCGGCCGCTCGCCCGTGAAGTGCTGCCCGTACAGCACGCCGGTGGCCGGGTCGACCGCCGAGCCCGCCGCATTGGCGACGACCAGCGCGGCGATCGTGGTCCCATCGGGCAGTACCGTGCTCGCCGTGCCGATCCCGCCCTTGATACGGCCCACCACCGCGCCCGTCCCGGCGCCGACGCTGCCCTCCTCGACCGGCGCGCCCGGCTCCGTACGCGCAGCCGCTTCCACGGCCGCGCGTCCGGTCGCCGCGTCCGGCCGGGCCCGCCAGTCGCCGCCGCGGCCCAGATCGAAGACACAGGCGGCCGGGACGACCGGCACGACCTGGCCCAGCTCGCGGCCCACCCGGACGCCGCGGCCCTGCTCCTCCAGCCACGCCATCACGCCGGACGCGGAGTCCAGGCCGAATGCGCTGCCGCCGGTCAGGACGACCGCCTCGACGCGCTGCACCAGATTGCGGGGGTCGAGCGCGTCGGTCTCCCGGGTGCCGGGGCCGCCTCCCCGTACGTCCACCGCGGCGACAGCCCCGCCCTCGGGTGCGAGGACGACGGTGGTGCCGCTGAGGGAGCCCTCCCCGGACAGGCGGGCGTGACCGACTCGGAGGCCGGCCACGTCGGTCAGTGCGTCGTTCGGTGCCTTGTCTGCCATGGACCCTGGGTATCACGCGTGCCGGGATGGCGAACCGGACCCGGACGAGTCCCGCCCGTGGCATCGATCACCCTGCCGAGAGGCCGGTGACGGCCGGTGGCCGGGGGCGGCTCGCGCGATGCGCCAGCGTTTCGCCGGCCGCGACGGTGGCCGCCGCGACCAGACCGGCCGCGAGCACCGCCCACTCGCCCGCGAAGGTGCAGGCCAGGATCGCCAGTGCGGAGACGGGCAGGGTCAGTTGCTGCAGGATGCCGTGCTTGAAGTGACGTGCGTGCAGCAGCCAGACGGTGAGCAGGAACGCCGCCGTGGGCAGGGTGACCGCGGCCGCCGCGGCCGTCACCGAGATCTGCGACTTGTGGATCGCCGTCTCGATCGCGACCTCCAGGCCCGCGCCGATGGCCGCGGCGGACGCGAAGATCACGTAGTGGCCGTAACCCCACAGGAACGCCTCCCTGTTGGAGGACAGCCGGGCATGGGCGGGGACGGCGAAGTAGATCCACCAGGCCGCGAACACGATCAGCAGCCCGCCGATCGCGATCGGCGCGAGAGCCCCCAGCTCGTCGCTCTCGTCGAGCGCCGAACGCACACCCACCGTGGCAGCGAGGATCGTCTCGCCGAGCACGATGATGGTGAACAGGCCGTAGCGCTCGGCGATGTGGTGGGCGTGCCAACTGGTGGCCAGCGAACGCTCGGCGATCGGCGGTACGGCCATCTCGGCGATCGCCATCACCAGGAACACCCACACCCGTACGTTCTCGGGGAGTACGACCAGCCCCAGCCAGCCGACCTGGCAGAGGGTGATCCCCACGGCGTACCGCAGCGCCGTCGCCCGCTCCGCGCCCCGCGTCGAGGCCGCGGCCCTCAGCCACTGTGTGACCAGCGCGAGCCGCATGACCACATAGCCGAGGAAGACGATCAGGAAGTCCTGGTCGAGGAAGGCGCGCGAGATCCCGGCCGCGAGGATCAGCACACCGGCGATCTGGATGAGCGTCACCACCCGGTACGGGACGTCGTCCGTGTCGTACGCGGAGGCGAACCAGGTGAAGTTCATCCAGGCCCACCAGATCGCGAAGAACACCATCAAGTAGCTGATCACGCCGTCCGCGACGTGGTCCTCGGCCACGGCGTGGACCAGCTGCATCCCTGCCTGCGACACGGCGACGACGAAGCAGAGGTCGAAGAAGAGTTCCAGCGGGGTCGCGGCGCGGTGCGCCTCGTCGCGGCGGCGTGCACGCATGGGGCGCATCGCCCCCGAGCCGCCGCCCGCGGCCGATGCGGATGCGGAAGTGGAGGTCATGCGTCCAGCACACCAGAGCGAGCGGAGCGGGGTGGCGAGACTCGCACTCTCGTCCGTCTTCATGGGCGTGTCCTGATGGGCCTGTCTTCATGCACCTGTCTTCATGCGCCGCGCTCCGAACGCCATCTGAGCGAAGTCCTCACCCCCCCCTGAGCATCAAAACAGGACCAACACCTACAAACCACCTAGCGTGGCGACGTGACCGAGCCACGACAGAGTCCGGAAGGACCGCCCACCGCACCGGGCGCACCCCCGGGGGCACCCGGCCGGCAGGAGACCTCCGGCCGACAGGAGACCCCCGGCGCCGTGCGCCGCCGCGCGTCGCTCGCCGGTGCCGCCGTCTCCGTACTGCTGATCATCGCGATCGTCTTCGGCAGCCGGCTCCTCACGGACTTCGACTCCGCCCTCCTCCCGTACGCCGTGGCCACGGTCTTCCTCGCCTTCGGCGTCACCTACCGCTACACGGTCTGGATCTCCTCTCCCGGTGCCCGCCGGCTCTTCCGGCAGGGATGGCGCAGCTTCTTCTCGGCCGCCAACTTCCGCAGGGCCCCCACCGCGCTGCCGAGGATGATCGCCACCTATCTCGGCTTCCAGAAGTTCCTCGGCGCCCGCTCCCACGCCCGCTGGGCGGCCCACCAGCTGATCTTCTGGGGCTGTGTCCTCGCCGCGCTGATCACCTTCCCGCTCTCCTGGGGCTGGTTCACCTTCACCTCGTCCACCGGCTCGGGCCCCGGCTACGAGATGCGGATCTGGGGGCTCAAGGTCCTCGGGTTCGACTCGCTCAGCTTCTTCGGCTGGGCCATGTTCCACGGCCTCGACCTCGCCGCCGTGCTCGTCATCGCCGGAGCCGCGTACTTCCTGTGGCGGCGGATGAAGGACCGCGGTGCGATCACCGGCCAGCGGTTCGCCTATGACCTGGTCCCGCTGATCGCCCTGATCGTGATCTCGGTGACCGGTCTCCTCCTCACCTTCTCCTCGATCTTCCTGCACGGCGGCGGCTACGAGTTCCTGGCGATCCTGCACATGGTGTCGGTGGTCTTCACCCTCATCTACCTGCCTTTCGGGAAGTTCTTCCACATCGTCCAGCGCCCGGCTGCCGTCGGTATGCAGCTGTTCAAATACACGGCCCGGCAGGACGAGCAGGTCTTCACCTGCCGCCGCTGCGGGGAGCCCATCGACACCACCCCCTACGTCGAGAACCTGCAGGGCACCATGCGCGATCTGAAGCTCGACTTCGACGACTGGGCCGAGTACTGCCCGCGCTGCAAGCGGGTGCTGCGCGGCAACGCCTACCTCACCCAAGTCAAGAAGGGCTTCAAGTGACACAGCAGCCCATCCCGCTCGACCCCTCCCTCGCCCCTCCCGGCACCCGTGACTTCCGGGACGCCGGGGGCATCCCCGCCGACCAGTGGCGCGCCGGCCAGACCGGCGAGACGCTCGTCCCCACCCATTGCTGCTTCTGCGGCGTCCAGTGCGGCATGTATCTGCGCGTCAACCGCAGCGGCAAGGTCTTCGGCGTCGAACCCCGCAATCACGACATCAACCGGATGCGTCTGTGCCCCAAGGGCATCAACGCGTACCAACAGGTCAACCACCCGGACCGGCTCACCGCTCCGCTGCTCAGGCGGTCCCGCGACGAACCGTTCCGGGAGGCCTCCTGGGAGGAGGCCCTCGACTTCACCGCCGCCGAGATCCAGCGCATCCAGGCCGCGTACGGCAACGACGCCGTCGGGGTGCTGGGGGGCGCGAGCCTCTACACCGAGAAGACATATCTCGTCGGCAAGTTCGCCCGGGTGGCCGTCAAGACCAGACACGTCGACTACAACGGCCGGCTGTGCATGGTCAGCGCCGCCGGGGCCAACAAGCTCGCCTTCGGCATCGACCGGGCCGGCAACCCCTTCGCCGACATCCTCCGGACCGACTGCCTCCTCATCGCGGGCTCCAACGTGGGCGAGTGCTTTCCTGTGATGACGCAGTACCTGTGGGGAGCGCGGGACCGCGGCGCCAGTCTGATCGTCGTCGACCCGCGTGAGACCGCCATCGCCCGCACCGCCGACATCCACGTCGCCATCAAACCCGGCACCGACTCGGCGTTCTTCAACTCCGTCCTCCACGTCGTGATCCGTGAGGAACTCGACGACGAAGGCTTCATCACCGCCCATGCCACCGGCTGGGAAGAGGTCCGCGAGAAAGTGGCCGAGTATCCCCCCGAGCGGGCCGCGGAGATCTGCGGCATCCCGGAGCGGCAGATCGTCCAGGTCGCCCGTGTGTTCGCCCGCGCCCCCAGGGCCATGGCCTGGCACGCCCGCGGCATCGAGCACCACTCGCAGGGCGTCGAGAACTGTCTCTCCGTCATCAATCTCTGCGTCGCCACCGGCAATATCGGCAAGCCCGGAGCCGGATACGGCACCATCACCGGCCAGGGCAACGGCCAGGGGGGCCGCGAACACGGCCAGAAGTCCGACCTCCTCCCCGGTGGCCGCTCGATCACGAACGATGAGCACCGGCGGCAGATCTGCGAGATCTGGGGGATCGACGAGTCCGAACTCCCGCCCGCCGGCACCTCGATGATGGAAATGATCTGGCAGATGCAGCGCCGCGAGATCCGCGGCCTGATCGGCATCTGCAACAACCCTTTTGTCTCCCTCCCCAACTACCGCGTGGTCAAGGAGGGGTACGACGCCACTGAATTCCACGTCCAATCCGACTTCTTCCTTTCCGAGACCGCGGCCAACGCCCATGTCGTCCTCCCCGTCACGACCTGGGCCGAGGACGAAGGCGTCATGGCCAACGCCGAGGCCCGTGTCATCAAGCACAACAAGGCCCAGGACCCGCCCCCCGGCGTACGGACCGACACCTGGGTCATGTGCCAGCTCGCCCAGCGCCTGGGTGCCGGCGACAAATTCGCCTTCGCGGGATCGCGCGAGGTGTTCGAGGAGCTGCGGATCGCGTCCGCCGGAACGGTCAACGACTACTACGGCATCACCTACGAACGCCTGGAGGAGACCGGCGGCATCGCCTGGCCGTGCCCCTCCACCGACCACCCGGGCACCCCCCGCCTCTTCGAGGACGGGAAGACCTACCACCCCGACGGCAAGATCCATATGCAGGTCGTCGAATGGCACCCGCCGATGGACCCGTACGACGACGAGCACCCCATGACGCTCACCACCGGACGGACCGTCGCCCACTTCCTCTCCGGCAACCAGACCCGCAGGCTCGGCGCCCTCGTCGAGCAGACCCCGCGCCCCTGGGCCGAGATCCACCCCTCCCACGGCTTCCGCTCCGGCGACCCGGTCCGCGTCGTCACCCGCCGCGGCAGCGCGGTCTTCCCCGCCCTGGTCACCGAGGCCATCCGCCCCGACACCGTCTTCGTCCCGTACCACTGGCCGGTCCCCACCGCGGCCAACGCGCTCACCATCGACGCCCTCGACCCCCGTTCCAAGATCCCCGAGTACAAGGTCTGCGCCTGCCGTATCGAGCGCGCCGAGCAGATCGACGAAGTACCCGAACCCCCGACCGCACCCGGCCACCGTGCGTACCCGGAGGTCCAGGTGTCCCGCACCGACCCCCTGCCGCCCACCGCCCCGCAGGGCCGCGGCACCGCGGAGAGGAGCTGACGAGAGCCATGATGGGCAGAACGATCTTCATCGACCCGGGGCGCTGCATCGGTTGCCAGGCCTGTGTCTCCGCGTGCCGTGAATGCGACTCGCACCGCGGCAAATCGATGATCCATCTCGACTACCCCGACGAGGGTCATTCCGTCGCCTCCCTTCCCACGGTGTGTATGCACTGCGAGGACCCGGTCGCCCCCTGTGCCGAGGTCTGTCCCGCCGACGCGATCCTGGTCACCGCGGACGGCGTGGTGCAGCAGGCCGACACCACCCGCTGCATCGGCTGCGCCAACTGCGTCAACGCCTGCCCCTTCGGTGTCCCGAAGATCGACCTCAAGGCGAAGCTGCAGATGAAGTGCAACCTCTGCTACGACCGCACCGCCTACGGCCTAGCCCCCATGTGCGCCACCGTCTGTCCCACCGGCGCCCTCTTCTACGGCACCCTCGAGGAGCTCCAGGCCGAACGCCCCGGCGTCCAGGTCGCCGACTCCTTCACCTTCGGGGGTACGACCGTCAGCACCGGGGTCGCCATGGTCGTACCCGTCGACAAGGTCCAGTGGCCCGTCCCCGGCGGGCTGCCCGTGGTGGAGGTGAACGGGGTGGACGTCCGATGAGCGTCACCGAACAGCCGCCGGCCGGCGAGCCCGCAGCTACGGACGCCGCCCAGGAGGCGCTCCAGGACCGGATCGCCGCGGACTCCCTCACCACTCGCCGCGACTACCTCCGCATCGTCGCCACGGTCTCCGGCGGCCTGGCCGTGGGCGGTATCGGTGTCGCCGCCGGTGTACTGCACCGACACGGCGACAGCGAGGGAACGCCCGACCCCAAGAGGATCGCCGACCAGTTGCTGCCCGGGGAGTCGGTCGCCTTCCGCTACCCCGGTCCCGAGGACCGGGCCCTCGCCGTACGGCTCGGGGACGGCAACCTCGTCGGCTACTCGGCGGTCTGCACCCACCTGGCCTGTGCCGTGCTCTGGCGCGCGGACCGGGGGAGCGAGGGCGAGCTGTACTGCCCGTGCCACGAAGGGATCTTCGATGTCCGTACCGGAGAGGTCACCGCGGGTCCACCACCGAGGGCCCTGCCCAAGGTGATCGTCATCGAGGAGGTGGACGGCAGCGTCTGGGCGGTCGGCACCACCCGCTCCGGCGAGACCCTCCAGGAAGGCCTGTGCCGGCAACTGCTCAAGGACCGCCCGGACATGGCGGCCAGGCTCGGCTGTCCGGGCGCGGTTCCCGGCGCCGCGGAGAGGGCCACCCACACATGACCACTCCTGAGCAGCCGCCCGGCAGCCCCGCGCCGCCACCGCGGCCCCCTTACCGTCCCGGCAGTGCCCAGCCTCGGCTGAACAGGCCCGTCCACGAGCGCTATCCGCAGATCCGCCCCACCAGTGGCTACGGCGACCCGCGGATCCGGCACACCGGACCGGGCCCCGGGGCCGGATCCGAGCAGGAACCCGAACGCTCGTCGAAGCTCACCGCACGCCTGGCCCTGGTCCTCTCCGTCGTCGTCGGCCAGCTCTGGGGGCTGACCGTCATCGTCGACGAGTGGATGAAGGGGGACACCGGCACCGCCTGGTGGGGTGCTGGGTTCCTCGTGCTGTCGTTCCTGGTGGTCCTCGGCCTCTGGCTGGTCGATCCGCAGGACCGGTGAGCCCTGCTGCCCCCGGCGTAGTCTTGACGCATGAGCACCGCCCCCACCCCCGGACCGCGCGATGCGGAGGAGCCCCGGCAGCAGCCGTTTCCTACGCCGGCGCTGATCTTCGACGATCCGCTGGACCAACAGTCCTCGGACGATACGGACCGCGGGTGGGGCGAGCGGCCTCCGAGCAGCGGCGGAAGCGCCGCCGATCTCGCGCGCTTCCTCGACGAGAAGCCGCCGCACCACCTCTGACTCCGGCCGAGCCTCTGACTCCGGCCGAGCCTCTGACTCCGGCCGGGCCTCTGACTCCGACCGCCCGCCCGTGAGGCCAGGGCGCGCCGCAGCCCGAATCCTGCCCGCTCTCGCGCTCGCGTGCGTGTCAGCACAGCGTCACCGCCAGACGGGACGTCGCTCCCGCGCCGGCCAGTGCTGCCGCGACGGGGCGGGGGACCGACAGCACAATCAACGCACCTCCGCCAGGGAAAGCCTCGCCGTCGGCGAAAGCCTCGCCGTCCGGGACAGCCTCGCTGCCGGGATCTGTGAAGGTCGTGCCGTCCGGGGAAGCCTTTCCGTCCGGGGAAGCCTTTCCGTCCGCGGGAGCCGCGTCGTCCGGCAAGGTCTCGTGGTCCGGAGAACCCCTGCGGGCCCCGGGAACTTCTGCCACCCGGGCGCCCGTCGCGACGATGTGCGCGTCGGAGCCCGCGCCCACCGGGGAGTTGGCGGCCGCGATCACGTCCACACGGTCGCCCGGCTCCAGCAGCCGGACGGTCTCCGCGTCCGCGATACGAACCGGCGCGGACACGATGTCCACCGGCCGCGATGCGTGCCGGGGCAGCGCGCCCGGCTCATCCCGCGCCCCCGCGTCGACCGGGGCGCGCGGCCCCCATGCGGCCAGCGCCGCAGCCGTCACGGCCAGCCCGGCCGCCAGTGCGCGCCGCCTGCGCCGCATCACGCGCCGCAGCCTCATCCGCTGCCAGTGGCGCCCGCCCCGCACCCTCAGCGGGGCGAACGCGGCCACCCCGCGCGGCTCCGGGGCCGGCGCCGCGGGAAGGGCCATCGGCCCAGAACGTGCATGTCCGCAGGAAGAGAGCGTCGACATCGTCGTGACCGCCTGTCGTGAGTCGTGGGAGTCGTAGGACACGTAGGTGGCGCAGGTGTCGTGCGAGCGGCGCGAGCCGCAATTGGCTCCCACCGAACGCCCGCACGCACCGAGCGCACCGCACGCACCTCACGATCCCCGCTCACGCGCCGCCCCGCTGGGCCCTGTGGACAGCCCCCGGCCTGTGGACAACTGGCTCACTCTGAAGGGTGGCCAGCACCGTCAGCCGATGCCTCGTCCCCGCCGCGGCATCCCGAAACGGCATCCCGAAACGGCATCCGGATGCCGCATCCCGCTGGGCATCCCCACAGCAACTCCGATAGGTCAGCCCGATACGGCATCCCCGCTACGTCGTCCCCGCCGCGGCATCTTCACTGCGGCATCTCGGCTACGGCAGCGTTATCCCCGTCTTCAGCCCGTTCAGCGCGCTCCTGCACAGGCAGTCGCGCTCCCCGTTCGCCGGCAGCCCGGCCACCGTGTCGAAGAGGACGTCCCGCAGTCGGTCGACATTTGCGGCGAAGACCTTCAGGACCTCTTCGTGGGAGACGCCCTGACCCGTCTCGGCCCCCGCGTCGAGGTCCGTCACCAGCGTCATCGACGTGTAGCAGAGCTCCAGCTCACGGGCGAGCGCGGCTTCGGGGTGCCCGGTCATCCCGACCACGGACCAGCCCATCGCCGCGTGCCAGCGCGACTCGGCGCGGGTCCCGAAGCGCGGGCCCTCGACCACGACCAGCGTCCCGCCGTCGACCGGCTCCCAGTCCCGCCCGCGCGCCGCAGCCAGCGCCGCCGAGCGCCCCGACGGGCAGTACGGGTCGGCCAGCGACACATGGACGACCTTCGGCACCTCCCCGTTCGCCAGCGGCTCACCGTCGTAGAACGTGTCGGCGCGGGCCTTCGTACGGTCCACCAGCTGGTCCGGGACGAGCAGGGTGCCCGGCCCGTACTCCGCACGCAGCCCGCCCACCGCGCACGGCCCCAGCACCTGCTGCACACCGACGGACCGCAGGGCCCACAGATTGGCGCGGTAGTTGATGCGGCTCGGAGGGAGGCGGTGATCACGTCCGTGCCGGGGGAGGAACGCGACCCGGCGGCCGGCGATCTCGCCGAAGAACAGGGAATCGCTCGGGCTGCCGTACGGCGTGGGTACCTCGACCTCGGTCACGTTCTTCAGGAACGAGTAGAAACCCGAGCCGCCGATCACACCGATCTCCGCGCGCTGCGCGCTCTCTGCGTTGGCCATGGCGATCACAGTAGCCGCGCGCGAACTGGCGCCGGAATACGCCCAGGGGCCCCGGCGTCCGAAGACGGTGGGGCCCCTGGCAAGCGAGGATCAGGCAGCCGTCGTACCGCTGCTGGAGGAGCTGGAGGAGCTCGACGCCGCCGGCTTCGAGTCCGACGAAGACGACTTCGTGCTCGCGGACGACGCCGACGACGAGGACGAGGACGAAGTCGACGACCCGGCGGACGAGGACGACGACGGCGTGCTGCTCGACGACGCACCGCGGCTGTCGTTCCGGTAGAAGCCGGAGCCCTTGAAGACAATGCCGACGGCCGAGAACACCTTCTTGAGGCGTCCCTGGCAGTTCGGGCATACGGTCAGGGCATCGTCGGTGAACTTCTGCACCGCCTCGAGGCCCTCGCCGCACTCGGTGCACTGGTACTGGTAGGTCGGCACTTGTCTTCCTCCTGGCACTCTCACTCGATGAGTGCTAACAGTTATCCATTTTAGCCCGTGATTACAGGTGGCCGGAGTAACATTCGTCACCTGTCTGCGGGCAGCGGTCAGGGCTTGGCCGTCATGAGGATCTACGGACCCGAGTGAGAAGCCGCCAAGATATGGCGGAGGAGTCACAGTGACGTATTCCGCCATACGGATACGACGTCACATCTCACCTACCGCGACGCGATCGCGGTAGACCGCGCCGCGCGCGACCGTGAGGGTCGCGCGCGGAGGCGCGAGCCGCGACCGCAGGGCCAGCAGAGTGACCAGAGCCAGCGCGGTGCCCACCAGCGGCACCAGGAATCCGGTGCTCGCGCCGTGTGCGTCGGCCAGTCGTCCGGCGACCGTCACCGCACCGGCCTGGCCCAGCGCCACGGCGCCGGTCAGCCAGGTGAAGGCCTCGGTACGGGCCGACGCCGGCACCAGCGGCTCGACCAGCGTGAAGCCGCTGATCAGCGCGGGCGCGATGCACACGCCCACGACCAGACCCAGTGCGCCGAGCAGTACCACGGAGTGTGCCGCCCACAGCAGGGACGCGGCGACCGTCAGGCCCGCGTAGCCGAGCACCAGGCGACGGCGGGGACCGGACTTCCAGGCGATGGCGCCGACGGCGATGCCCGCCAGCATGTTGCCGGCCGCGAAGAGTCCGTACAGCAGTCCGTTCATTCCGGGCTGCCCGATCTCCTCCGCGAACGCGGTCAGCGAGACCTGCATGCCGCCGAAGACCGAGCCGATGCCCAGGAAGGCCACGGCCAGGACCCGTACACCGGGCACGGAGAGCGCGGAGGCGTGTTCCGTGCGCTCATGAGCAGCCGGACGTCCGTACGCGGGCTGCGTGCGGCGCTGGGCCGCGAACAGCAGACCGCCGGCCAGCGTGAGCCCGGCCTCGGCGATCAGACCGGCGGCCGGGTGGACGCCGGTGCACAGGGCGGTGGCCAGGACCGGCCCGACCACGAAGGTGAACTCGTCGGTCACGGACTCGAAGGCCGCGGCCGTCGGCATCAGCGGCGAGCCCCCGAGCCTCGCCGCCCAGCGGGCCCGCACCATGGGGCCGATCTGCGGGACGGAGGCACCGGTCGGCACGGCCGCGGCAAAGAGCGCCCACAGGGGAGCGTCCGCGAGCGCCAGCGCGGTCAGCACGCTCACGGAAGCGGCGTGCACGAGGACGCCGGGGATCAGGACGGCCCGCTGGCCGAAGCGGTCGGCGAGCTTTCCGCTCTGGGGGGCGAAGAGCGCCATGGAGACACCGGTGACGGCGGCGACGGCGCCGGCGCTCCCGTACGAACCGGTGGTGTGCTGCACGAGCAGGACGATGCCGATGGTGAGCATCGCGAACGGCTGCCGGGCAGCGAATCCGGGAAGCAGGAACGTCCAGGCTCCAGGGGTGCGGAGCAGTTGTCCGTAGCCAGGGCGCCGGCCGGATGCGCCGGAGCCGGACGTGCGGGAGCCGGACGTGCGGGAGCCGGACGCCCCGGAGTTGGAGGTGCCGAAGCCGGGCGTGTCAGAAGACGTGCCAGAAGCGACCGTGGACGCCACGGTCCTTGCCTTTCTGCCGCCTGGTAGCGCTCCCCTGGGTGTCGGGAGCCGCCGAGAGCTGTCCTCTTGCGCGGAACTGCGGTAGATACCGGGACCCACTGAGGGGGGACACTCGGCCGCCATACGGTCGCGCCAGCTCTGCGTCAGGCAGAGTTGGTCGATCAGTGTGCCTTGATGGTACAGGGGTGGAGCAGGGCCCGCCTGTGAAATTGCCGACGCATCCAGATCTGTACCTGCGATTAACCGGAGGTTCGCTTCGCGTGGCGTCCGGAGCCGTGGAGCCCGGAGCCGTGGAGCCGTGGAGTCCCGGAGTCTCAGGAGCCCCTGGTCCTTCCAAGTCCCCTCCAGGTCCGTCCGGGTCCGTCCAGGTCCGTCCTCCGTCCAGGTCCGTCCCCCGTCCAGGTCCCACCAGGTCCGTCCGGAACTCAGGAGTCGTGTTCCCTCAGGAGCGCTGATCCCCCAGGCGCCTCAGATGCCCCTGGTTCCTCCAGCGCTCCTGGAGCCCCCGGTCCTCCTCGTCCCCCCGGTCCCGAGCCACCCCGCAAGCTTTCCGCCCTGGCCCACCGCCCGCAGCCGCGCCTCGGCCGCGTCCCGTACCGGATCCGTCGCCACCACCAGCAGCTCGTCGCCGCGCCGCAGCACGGTCGAGGGCAGCGGCACGAAGCTCTTGCCCTCGCGTACGACGAGCGTGACCGCGGCCCCGGCGGGCAGCCGCAGCTCCCCGACCTCCACGCCGTGCATCCGGGACCCGTCCGGGATCGCGACCGACAGCAGGTGTCCGCGCAG
Source organism: Streptomyces sp. NPDC054841 (assembly GCF_053611045.1). Taxonomy (NCBI): domain Bacteria; kingdom Bacillati; phylum Actinomycetota; class Actinomycetes; order Kitasatosporales; family Streptomycetaceae; genus Streptomyces; species Streptomyces sp. NPDC054841. The sequence continues at coordinate 17,061 of NZ_JBSGZO010000036.1, forward strand.
CCGCTCCAACGGGGCCGACTCGATGCCCAGGTCCGCAGCCTCGGGGCCCTCGCCGAGCCGTAGCGCCTTCGCCACCCAGGGCAGCGTCGGCCCCTGTACCAGCGTGTAGACGACGACCAGCACGAAGACGATGTTGAAGATCCGCTCGCTGCCCTGGATGTGCGGCACCAGGGGAATGGTCGCCAGGATGATGGGTACGGCGCCGCGCAGCCCCGCCCACGACATCAGCACCTGTTCCTGCCAGGGCATACGGAACGGCAGCAGGCTGACGACGACCGACAGCGGCCGCGCCACCATCGTCAGCACCAGCCCGATGATCACCGCCGGCCAGAAGTCGCGCACCAGCTCGCTCGGGGTCACCAGCAGGCCCAGCAGCACGAACATGCCGATCTGGGCGATCCAGCCGAGACCGTCCGCGAATCCACGGGTGGCCGGCCAGTGCGGAAGCTTGGCGTTCCCGAGCACCATGGCGGCGAGGTAGACCGCGAGGAAGCCGCTGCCATGGGCGATGGCGCCGGCCGCGTACGCCGTCACGGCGATCGCCATGACCGCGATCGGATACAGACCCGAGGCGGGCAGTGCCACATGGCGCAGCCCGAACGAGCCGAGCCAGCCGACCGCGAGTCCGATGGCCGCGCCGATCGCGAGCTCCAGGGTGATCTTGCCGACGAGGACGTACCAATCGCCCACCGGACCGGCTGTCGAGAACGCGACAACCAGGATGACGACCGGGGCGTCGTTGAAGCCCGACTCGGCCTCGAGCACGCCTGTGATGCGGGAGGGCAGCGGCACCTTCCGCAGGACGGAGAAGACCGCGGCGGCGTCCGTCGAGGAGACGACCGCGCCGATGATGAGCGCCGGCCGCCAGTCCAGTCCGACCAGATAGTGAGCTCCTGCCGCGGTGATGCCCACGCTCACGGCGATGCCGACGGTCGACAGTGCGACCGCCGCGGGCAGCGCCGGTTTGATCTCCTTCCACTTGGTGCCCAGGCCACCTTCGGCCAGGATCACCACAAGTGAGGCATAGCCGATCACCTGTGTAAGTCCGGCATTGTCGAACTTGACGTGGAAAATGCCGTCCTGCCCGATGACGATCCCGATGCCCAGATAGAGCAGCAGGCTCGGGAGCCCGCTTCGCGAGGAGACGCGCACCGCCGCGACGGCGATGAGCAGGACGAGCGAGCAGATGAGCAGGAGTTCATTGAGCTGGTGGACAGTCAGCGGCCGATCCTTCCCCTCGCATTTGCTGCCGGACGGTTCCTCCGGCACGCGACACTTCGTTACCTTACCTAATCTTTAACGACTTCTTTACGTTGACTCGATTTGGTCGATCTTCAGTTCGAGTGGCGGTTGTCGGTATCGCGTTACTGATACCGCGTCCGGACGCGTTGAGCGCTGCGCCTATGGTTGCTCCAGCACTCCCAGGACCACCCTGCCCCTCGAAGGACAGCGATGCCCGCCAACACAAGCGCCCCTTCCGCCGAGAAGCCCGGCAAGAAGAAGGGGAGACGCGCCCGTCTGATCGTGCTCGCCCTGGTGCTGGCGCTCGTCGCGGGTGTGGGTTGCGGCGCCTACTGGGGCGTCAGCACCGTTCGCGCCTCCTTCCCCCAGACCACCGGGACGATCACGCTCAAGGGGCTGTCGGGCCCTGTCGACGTCAGGCGTGACGGGAACGGCATCCCCCAGATCTACGCCAACAGCAACGAGGACCTGTTCCGCGCCCAGGGCTTCGTCCACGCGCAGGACCGCTTCTGGGAGATGGACGTACGGCGCCATGTGACCGCAGGGCGGCTGTCCGAGATGTTCGGCTCGGGGCAGGTCGAGACGGACGCGTTCCTGCGCACGCTCGGCTGGCGCCATGTGGCGCAGCAGGAGTACGACGAGCAGCTCTCGGCCGAGACCAAGAAGAACCTCCAGGCGTACGCGGACGGCGTCAACGCCTATCTCTCGGATCGCGACGGCAAGGACATCTCCGTCGAGTACGCCGCTCTCGGCCTCACCAACGACTACCGGCCCGAGAAGTGGACGCCGGTCGACTCGGTGGCCTGGCTCAAGGCGATGGCCTGGGACCTGCGCGGGAACATGCAGGACGAGATCGACCGTTCGCTGATGACCAGCAGGCTGAGCGAGCAGCAGATCAAGGAGCTGTACCCGGCGTACCCGTACGACCTGCACCAGCCGATCGTCCAGCGCGGCGGCGTGAACACCGACGCGAAGAAGTGGGACCCGGCCGCCGATGCGTCGTCGTCCTCCTCTTCGTCTTCCTCTTCCTCGTCCTCCTCCGCCTCGGCGGGTGGGTCCGCAGGCAGTGGCTCGGGCGGTGGTTCGGGCAATGGCTCGGGCGGTGGTGACCAGGGCTTCCAGACGCAGCTCGCGGGCCTCTCCGGTGCCCTCGACCAGATCCCGGCGCTGCTCGGCCCCAACGGCGACGGCATCGGCTCCAACTCCTGGGTCGTCTCCGGCCGCTACACGACGATCGGCAAGCCGCTGCTCGCCAACGACCCGCACCTCGCGCCGCAGCTGCCCTCCCTGTGGACCCAGATGGGCCTGCACTGCCGTGAAGTCTCCGAAAAGTGCGGCTACGACGTCGCCGGCTACACGTTCTCCGGCATGCCCGGCGTGATCATCGGCCACAACCAGGACATCGCCTGGGGCTTCACCAACCTCGGCGCCGATGTCACCGACCTCTACCTGGAGAAGGTCTCCGACACCGGGTACCTGTCCGGCAGCAGGACCAAGCCGTTCAAGGTGCGCGACGAGACCATCAAGGTCGCGGGCGGTGCCAGCATGACCATCACGGTCCGGGAGACCGACCACGGACCTCTGGTCTCCGACCGCAGCAACGAGCTGGAGCGGGTCGGCGAGCGGGCGCCCGTCAGCAACTCCGCTCCCTCCCCCGACCGCGGCCACGGCTACGGTGTGGCGCTGCGCTGGACCGCCCTGGACCCGGGCAAGTCCATGGACGCGGTGTTCGAGCTCAACCGGGCGAAGGACTTCAAGGGCTTCCAGGCCGCCGCGAAGAACTTCGAGGTCCCCTCCCAGAACCTGATCTACGCCGACGTCAAGGGCAACATCGGCTACCAGGCGCCCGGGAAGATCCCGGTCCGCGCCAAGGGCTTCGACGGCTCGATGCCGGTCCCGGGCTGGAACCCGACGTCCGACTGGAAGGGGTTCATCCCCTTCGACGAGCTGCCGTTCGAGTACAACCCGAAGCGCGGCTACATCGTCACCGCCAACCAGTCCGTCGTGGACGCCGGCAAGTACCCGTACCTGATCACCAAGGACTATGGCTACGGCTCCCGCAGCCAGCGCATAAACGACCTCATCGAGTCGAAGACCAAGGACGGCGGGAAGATCTCGACGGACGACATGCGCACCATGCAGATGGACAACAGCAGTGAGATCGCGAAGCTGCTCACGCCCTATCTGCTGAAGATCGACATCTCCGACCCGTACGTCCGCGAGGCGCAGAAGCTGCTGGAGGGCTGGGACTACACCCAGGAGCCGGACTCCGGCGCCGCGGCCTACTTCAACGCGGTCTGGCGCAACGTCCTCAAGCTCGCCTTCGGCAACAAGCTGCCCAAGGAACTGCGCGTCGAGGGCGAGTGCCTCAACGTCCGTCCCGCCGACAGCACGGGCCCGGTCGACGATCTGGACCGGCTGGTGCGCGAGTGCGGCCAGCGGGACGCCGAGTCGGCCCAGCCTGACGGCGGCGACCGCTGGTACGAGGTGGTCCGAGGGCTGCTGAAGAACGAGACCAGCGAGTGGTGGCAGGCTCCGCCGAGCCGTAAGGCGCCCGGCAGCGCGACCCGTGACGACCTGCTCAAGCGGGCCATGGACGACGCCCGCTGGGAGCTCACCGCCAAGCTCGGCAAGGATGTCTCCAGCTGGAGCTGGGGCCGGCTGCACCAGCTGACGCTGAAGAACCAGACGCTGGGCACCTCTGGGCCCGGCGCCCTCCAGTGGATGCTCAACCGCGGTCCGTGGAACCTGGGCGGCGGCGAGGCCGCGGTCAACGCGACCGGTTGGAACGCGGCGGGCGGCTACGACGTGATCTGGGTCCCGTCGATGCGGATGGTCGTCAATGTCGGCGACTGGGACAAGTCCCGCTGGATCAATCTGAGCGGTGCTTCGGGGCACGCCTACAACGCGCACTACACCGACCAGACCGAGAAGTGGGCCAAGGGCGAACTGCTCGACTGGGCCTACGGCGAGCAGGCGGTGGCGGCCGCGACGAAGGACACCCTGGTGCTCAAGCCGTAATCCGCTGCGCCGGGCTGATGCTGCTCCGGGCTGACATTGCACCCGGCTGACATTGCACCCGGCTGATGTCGTGCAGCGCGCCGTCAGGCCGTGAAGCGGCGGACGCCCTCCGGCGTCACCACCGCGTGTACGGGGTGGTCGTGCGGTTCCTCCGGGACCCGAGCGACCACCTCGTTCGCGTACAGGAGCACCACCAGGGCGGGGCTCGCGGAGGCCGCTTCGAGGCGGGCGAGGACCCGGTCGTACGAGCCGCCGCCGCGGCCGAGCCGCATACCGCGCTCGTCCACCGCGAGCCCCGGCAGCAGGACCGTGTCCGCCTCCAGCACCGCCCGGTGGCCGAGCCGCGGCCCGTCCGGCTCCCGCAGGCCGCGCCGCGCGGGCACCAGATGCTCAGATCCCTCGTACACCGCCCAGTCGAGATCGTTGTCGTCCAGGAGCACCGGGAGGAGCACCCGTACGCCCCGGGCGCGCAGCGCGTCGAGCAGCGCGCGGGTACCCGGCTCGCGCCCCACCGACACATAGGCGGCTACCGTACGAGCGGCGGCCAGTTCGGGAAGCTCGAGCGCGCGCCGTGCGAGAACCGTGGAGGCCTCCAGGACGTCCTCGGGGGACAGCAGGCGTCGTGCGTCGAGCAGTTCACGCCGTACCGCGTTCTTTCCGGACATGTCGGTACCCACAGTGACCTCACAAATCCCAGCCAATACGCCTTTATGAGAAGAAAGTTAACCGGAGGCTAATCTTCCGCCCATACGCAACAGATATGGTGCTCCGCATGACTGAGTCGCACCCCAGGATCAGCAAGGCTGTCATCCCCGCCGCGGGCCTCGGAACCCGGTTCCTCCCCGCAACGAAAGCCACTCCCAAAGAGATGCTGCCTGTCGTCGACAAGCCCGCCATCCAGTACGTCGTGGAAGAAGCGGTGGGCGCCGGTCTCTCCGACGTCCTCATGGTCACCGGACGCAACAAGCGCCCCCTCGAGGACCACTTCGACCGCAACTACGAGCTGGAGGAGGCGCTGACCCGCAAGGGGGACGCCCAGCGGCTCGCCAAGGTCCAGGAGTCCAGCGACCTCGCCACCATGCACTACGTGCGCCAGGGCGACCCGAGGGGCCTCGGCCACGCCGTCCTGTGCGCCGCCCCGCACGTCGGTGACCAGCCCTTCGCGGTGCTCCTCGGTGACGACCTGATCGATCCGCGCGATCCGCTGCTCTCGCGCATGGTCGAGATCCAGGAGCGCGAGGGCGGCAGCGTCATCGCCCTGATGGAGGTCGAGCCCTCCCAGATCCACCTCTACGGCTGCGCGGCCGTCGAGGCCACCGGCGAGGACGACGTGGTCAAGGTGACCAACCTGGTCGAGAAGCCCGACCCGGCCGAGGCGCCCAGCAACTACGCGATCATCGGCCGGTACGTCCTGGACCCGGCCGTCTTCGAGATACTCCGCAAGACCGAGCCGGGCCGCGGCGGCGAGATCCAGCTCACCGACGCCCTCCAGAAGCTCGCCGCCGACGAGAAGGTCGGCGGACCCGTGCACGGGGTCGTTTTCAAGGGCCGCCGCTATGACACCGGCGATCGCGGCGACTACCTGCGTGCCATTGTCAGACTCGCATGCGAACGTGAAGACCTGGGCCCGGACTTCCGAGCCTGGCTTCGCCGCTACGTCGCCGAGGAGATGTAGCACTTGAGCAGCACGGGAGAAGTGGCACATTGAGCAGTACGGCAACACCCGGCGCGGGCTCCGACGCGGGTCCGGGCCCGGACCTGTCCACCCGGTCGACCGGCACGTCCACCGGCGCCTCGCTCGCCGACGCCTCGGCCGGTGACCCGTCGTCCGCGGACGCCTCGCCCGCAGTCGACCCGGCCGGTGGCGTGTCGCCCGCAGTCGACCCCGTCGCGGACGCCTCGGCCGCCGCCGATGCCCCGGCCGGTGTCGCCTCGGCTGGTGATCCGTCGGCCGCCGATGCCTCGGCCGGTGATCCGTCGGCCGCCGATGCCTCGGCTGGTGATCCGTCGGCCGCCGATGCCTCGGCTGGTGATCCGTCGGCCGCCGATGCCTCGGCTGGTGATCCGTCGGCCGCCGATGCCTCGCCCGGTGTCGCCTCGGCCGGTGACCCGTCGTCCATCGATGCCTCGGCTGGTGACCCGTCGGCCGCCGATGCCTCGCCCGGTGTCGCCTCGGCCGGTGACCCGTCGGCCGACGATGCCTCGGCCGGCGAAGCCCCGTCCGGTGACACGGCGCCCGGCGGCCGGCCGTCCCTCTGGTCGGTGGACGAGCACCTGGAGGACATCCTCGGCGCGATCCACCCGCTCGAGCCGATCGACCTGCAGCTGCCCGACGCCCAGGGCTGCGTGCTCGTCGAGGACGTCACCGTCCCGGTCGCCCTGCCGCCGTTCGACAACAGCTCGATGGACGGGTACGCGGTCCGGGTCGCCGACGTCGCGGGTGCGGGCGAGGAGTTCCCCGCGGTCCTCACGGTCATCGGCGACGTCGCCGCCGGCAGCGGCGGGCTGACCGGTGGCGGAGAGGTCGGCCCCGGACAGGCGGCCCGGATCATGACCGGCGCGCCCCTCCCGCCCGGCGCCGATGCGGTCGTCCCCGTCGAGTGGACCGACGGCGGCAGCGGCGCGGGAGCGGCCACGACCATGCGGCCCGCCGGTGCCGCGCCCGAGGGCGCGAGCGGCGAGGTCCGGGTGTACCGGCCGGTCGACCCCCGGGCGCATGTCCGCGCGCGCGGCAGCGACGTCCAGGCCGGCGATCTCGCCCTGGCGGCGGGCACCGTCCTCGGCCCGCCGCAGATCGGCCTGCTGGCCGCCATCGGCCGCGGCACCGTGCGCGTGCGCCCCCGTCCGCGTGTCGTGGTCCTCTCCACCGGCAGCGAACTGGTCCAGCCCGGCGAGGAATTGGGCGAGGGCCAGATCTACGACTCGAACAGCTTCGCGCTCGCCGCGGCCGCCCGTGACGCCGGAGCCATCGCCTACCGTGTGGGCGCGGTCACCGACGACGCCGCCGAGCTGCGCGCCACCATCGAGGACCAGCTGATCCGTGCCGATCTGCTCGTCACCACGGGCGGCGTCAGCGTCGGCGCGTACGACGTCGTCAAGGAGGCCCTCTCCTCCGTGGGCGACGAGGACGAGCCCGGCAGCGGGATCGACTTCCGAAAGCTCGCCATGCAGCCGGGCAAGCCGCAGGGATTCGGCTCGATCGGCCCGGACCACACGCCGCTGCTCGCCCTGCCGGGCAACCCCGTCTCCTCGTACGTCTCGTTCGAGCTGTTCGCACGCCCTGCGATCCGTGCCCTGATGGGCCTGAAGGACGTGCACCGCCCGCGCGTGCGCGCCGAGCTGCGCACCACCGGCAAGGCAGTGTCGTCGCCCGCCGGGAAGCGCCAGTTCCTGCGTGGTGCCTACGATGCGGAAGAGGGCACCGTCACCCCTGTCGGCGGCAGCGGATCCCATCTGGTCGCCGCCCTCGCACAGGCGAACGCGCTCATCGTGGTCCCCGAGGACGTCACCTCCGTGGAGCCGGGCACCGAGACGGAGGTGGTCCTGCTCGGGTGAGCGCCGTGCCGTGGCGGTACCGTGTCTGACCACACAGTGACCGGGAGCCACAGCAATGAGCGCGCAGCAAGGACTCACCCACATCGACGAGGCCGGCGCGGCCCGCATGGTCGACGTCTCCGGGAAGGACGTCACCGCGCGCACCGCCCGTGCGAGCGGCCGGGTCCTGGTCTCGCCGCGCGTCGTCGAGCTGCTGCGGGGCGAGGGGGTGCCCAAGGGAGACGCCCTCGCCACCGCCCGTATCGCGGGCATCATGGGCGCGAAGCGCACCCCCGACCTGATCCCGCTCTGCCACCCGCTCGCGGTCTCCGGGGTGAAGCTGGACCTGTCCGTGGCCGACGACGCCGTCGAGATCCTCGCGACGGTGAAGACCACGGACCGCACGGGCGTCGAGATGGAGGCCCTGACCGCGGTCTCCGTGGCCGCGCTCACCGTCGTCGACATGGTCAAGGCGGTCGACAAGGCAGCGGTCATCTCCGACATCCGGGTGGAGGAGAAGACCGGCGGCAAGTCCGGCGACTGGTCGCGCGCGGAGGCCGGGCAGTGAGCCCGCGCGGTGGCGAGGTCCACAGCCACGCCCACGGCGCGCCGCCCCCGCGGGAGGAGCCCGTCCGCCCGGCGCGGCGCGCCCTGGTCGTGACCGCCTCCAACCGTGCCTCCGCCGGTGTGTACGAGGACAAGGGCGGACCGCTCCTCGCCGAGGGTCTCGCGGGCATGGGCTTCGAGGTCGACGGCCCCCGGGTGGTCCCGGACGGCGACCCGGTCGAGGCAGCCCTGAGGGATGGGGTGGCCGCGGCGTACGACGTCATCCTGACCACCGGCGGCACCGGCATCTCGCCCACCGACCGCACGCCCGACGTCACCCGCCGGGTCCTCGACTACGAGATCCCCGGCATCCCGGAGGCGATCCGCGCGTACGGACAGGCGAAGGTCCCCACGGCCGCGCTGTCCCGGGGCCTCGCGGGCCTCGCGGGCCGCACGCTGATCGTCAACCTTCCCGGGTCGTCGGGCGGGGTCCGTGACGGGCTCGCGGTCCTGGCCCGGCTGCTGCCCCACGCCGTCGACCAGATGCACGGCGGCGACCATCCCGGACCGGCGGACCCTGCCGCCCCTGCCGGCGCCACGGGGAGTCCCCACTGAACGCCCCCTTCTGGCCCGCGGTCCTGACGGACGGTGACGTCACCCTCCGTCCGATAAGGCTGCGCGACCAACGAGCCTGGCGCGAGGTGAACCGGCGCAACCGGGACTGGCTGCGCCCCTGGGAGGCGACCATCCCGCCGCCCGCGCCCGGCGGCCCGATCGCCCAGCGCCCCACGTACCGCCAGATGGTCCGCCATCTGCGGGCCGAAGCCAACGCCGGGCGGATGCTTCCGTTCGTCGTCGAGTACCGGGGAGTGCTCGTCGGCCAGCTGACCGTCGCCGGGATCACCTGGGGCTCGATGTGCTCGGGCCATGTCGGCTACTGGGTCGACCGTGATGTCGCGGGCCGCGGGGTGATGCCGACGGCCGTCGCACTCGCCGTCGACCACTGCTTCAGGACCGTCGGGCTGCACCGCATCGAGGTCTGCATTCGCCCCGAGAACGCGCCGAGCCGCAGAGTCGTCGAGAAACTCGGATTCCGCGAAGAGGGGCTGCGCCCCCGCTATCTCCACATCGACGGTGCCTGGCGGGACCATCTGGTGTTCGCGCTCACGGCCGAGGAGGTCCCGGAGGGCCTGCTGCGCCGCTGGCACCAGGCGCGACCCGCGCGGCATGAGAAATAAAATAATTGTTCGAATTCGGTCGGCGCTCGATCACGCAGTGATCCGAAGAATCACAAAAAAAGTCAGTGATATCAGCCAGATCGTGCGACACACCGGGCCAATTGGCCGATGCCCTCGTGCGAACCCCTCTACGGTGTGAAGCGTGAGCAGCAGCGGCCTCATCTACGCAGTCATCGTCGGGGCCTGGGCCGCCTACTTGGTGCCGATGTGGCTCCGCAGGCAGGACGAGCTCAACGAAGCCCGTCCGACGGAACGCTTCAGCACCGCCATCCGGCTGCTGTCCGGACGGGCGGGAATGGAGCGCCGGTACGCCAAGGAGCTGCGAGAGCGCACCGCGGAGGACGAGGCGCCCGCCGACGCCGACCCGGATGCCGAGACGGACCGATTCAGTTCCGTCGACGTCCGGGAGTTCGCCGCGCCTCCGGCGCGCACCGAGGCCCGGCTCGAGGTGCCGGCCGCGGTGCCGGCGCAGGTACCGGCGCAGGTACCTGCGCGCAAGGAGCGTGCCCCGCGGCCCAACGGCTCCGCGGCCGCCGCGCGCGCCCGGCGATCGAAGGTCCTCGCCCGCCGTCGGCGCACCACCGTGATCCTCTTCCTCGCCTTCACCCTCGGCGCGATCGTCGCCGCGGTCGGCGGGCTCGGCTTCCTCTGGGCGCCCGGCGTCCCGGCGGTCCTGCTCAGCGCGTACATCGTGCATCTGCGCGCGAAGGAGCGGCGCCGCTTCATGTACGTCATGGACCGGCGTCGAGCGGAGGCCGCGGCGCAGCGTCTGCGCGAGAACCGCCCGCGCCGGCAGCCGGACGCCGCCGCGGAACCGGTCAAGGAGCCCCAGGACCGCCCCGAGCCGGAACCCTCCCCCAGACTTCGTCCGGGGGGACCCCCACCTGCGGTCTCCCCGCAGGAGGCCGGCCGCCGCGCCCTCGTCGAGCAGACCGACCACGCGGAGTGGGTCGACCAGCAGCGCGACCCCGGCCCCGCCCGCGGCGACAGCTGGGACCCGGTCCCGGTTCCGCTCCCCACGTACGTCACCGCCCCGGTCGCCCCTCGCGCCACCAGCGGCATCGATGTCACAGACCCGGAGACCTGGAGCTCGGCCCGCTCCTCCACGGCCGAACCCACCCCACCCGCCCCGCCGCGCCAGCGCACCACCCCACCCCGCCGCACCCGCGACCACGGCCGCACCCCGCTCTTCGACCAGTACGCGGACGAGGACCGGCCCCGCGCAGCCAACGAGTGAGACCCTCGGCGTGAGCTGCGCCGGGCCTACGGAACCCCGGCGCGGCTGACCAGCGAGGAACGGATTTCCAAGCACCCCGATCGGGATGCTAAGGTTTCACTCGTTGCAAGGGCCTGTGGCGCAGACTGGTAGCGCACCTCGTTCGCATCGAGGGGGTCAGGGGTTCAAATCCCCTCAGGTCCACAACAACAAGTCAGAGCCCCTGTCGGAGAGATCCGGCAGGGGCTTTGTCGTGCCGTACAGCAGCGAAGTACAGCAAGCCGGTCGTCAGGCCGGCGGGGGCGGTCGCCCCCTCCAGGGTGGATCGGACTCCGGTCCGGCCGGTGGCGGGGCCGCCGTGTGGCCGGTGCCGGTGAGGTGGCCGCAGGTGTGTCTGTGGAGCCAGGTTTCAAGAATTGTCGAGGTTGCCGACGGTGACCTTGATGGCGACCAGAAGGCCTGGGCGACCTGGCCCGCCGCTCGGCGATCAGTCGTCCGGAGGGGACGTCCCAGTCGCTTGTCCTCACGCCACACGACGACCACCGGTGGCCGCAGCCGTCCCTGCACCGACCCCGCCGGCTTGATCACGAACTACGGCCGAAGCAACGGGAGTCGACCAACACCGCTGGTCTGACCGGCTGTTGTAGAAGTCTACGAAGAGCCTGCGGGCGCTTTCATGTCTTTTACTCCTGGCTGACTTCGCTCGGTCGGCTGTGTACTCCTTACACAAGTTCCAAAGGAGCAAGGCAAGTTGCAGCCAAGCGAGGGATGAGGCGCCGTGGACTTCCTCCAACCTGCCATATGGGGGAAGCGCCGGCCGCAAAGGCCCGGCATCCGGACGTGACGCCGATCGCGGGCGGTACCGGTGTGATGGTCCAGATCAACATGGACCACCGTCGGCCGACACCTTTGCTTGTTTCTCTCGGTTCTCTCGATCCTCCTGACATCTTGCCGTACGAAGGAGAAAGCCTTGACTGAGACGTTATCCGCTCGGCACGTTGAAATCGCCTGGCCTGATCTGGGTATCACCGTTACCGCAGAACTCGACGATCGCAACCCTGCGCTGGCCGATGCGCTGTGGGAGGCGCTGCCCTACCAGAGTCTGCAGGGACACGCGCTGGTGGCGGGAAGCCATCTGTACCACGTGGCACCGATCCACTCGCTGCTGCATCTGCCCGCGTCTCACCGGATTCCTGATCGACGCGAGGCGCCCGACGGGACCGTGTTCTGTTCCGCGCTACAGCATCTGGGCATCAAGTACGGCACGCTGACCGAACCGATGCCGGCATCCCCTGTGGGTCGGATCCGGTCGGAGGACATGCCGGGTCTGCTCGAGGCCGGACAGGCGGTATGGGATGCGGTCTATTCGACGAAGAAGCAAGTCCTGGTGGAGGTCCGCAAGGCAGGCACGGGAGGCGGCCACAGCATCCCCCGTCCGACCGCCGCCGACCCCGACGCGAACCACCTGATCCACGACGTGTTCACCGAGACCGAGCGGATCTGGCTGTCCGAACCGCCCGAGCTCGCCGATCTGCACCGGGGGTTCATCCCGTCCGGGGCCGGGAGCTTCGAGACGGTTCTGCCCACCCTTCTGTTCGTCAACGGTGAGACCCGCCCGCTGGGGTATGCCACCTACGGCGGCCTGGTCCGGGCCGCGGTCCAGGGCATGCCGATGGATTCTCTGCGCCAGATGGCACGCCTGCTGGTCGGTATCCCGGCCGAGTTCCTGGGCTACTGCGGTCTGGAGAAGCTGTGGGACTTCACCCAGCGCTTCCTGTCCTGCCTCGACCACCTCGACCGCGACGACTTCCTGGCCGTGGTGAGCCAGATGGCCCTCTACGTCAACTGCCTGGGCGGCTGGAACCTGCACCTGTTCCCGTGGGACACCGGAGACCACCTGCGCCAACAGCGCCCCGCTGAAGTGACCCGGCAGTCATGAGCGCTCTGCCCCAACGCACGGACGCCCTCGTCATCGGTGGAGGAGTCATCGGAACCTCGATTGCGTGCCATCTCGCCGAGGCCGGCGTCGGCACCGTCCTGCTGGAACGCGGCACGCTCGGATCGGGAGCGTCCGGGGCCACCGCGGGTGTTGTGCGGACCTACTTTCCCGGCGACCCCCACACCGGCAGCCTTGCCGTTCGTAGCATGGCGGCGTATCACGCCTTCACCGAGCGGACCGGAACCCCCCTCGGCCTGAAGCGTGTCGGCTTCCTGGTGGTGTTCACCGAAGAGCACCAAGTGGAGGACTTCCGACGCACCCAAGCCGCCCAGCAGGCCGCAGGAGTGGCCGTCGAACTCGTGACCGCATCCGATGCGGTGCGGCTCAACCCGCTGCTCAGCGAGCGCGCCGTCCTGGCGGCAGCCTGGGCGCCCGAGGCCTACGCCTGCGACCCCGCCGCGATCGTGCGCGGCTACGCCGCAGCCGCCCAGGATGCCGGCGCCGTCCTGCGCACGGAAACACCCGTCACCGGCATCGACCCCGACGGGCAGGTCCACACCCCCACGGGCATCATCCTCGCCGAAACCATCGTCTGCGCGGCCGGCCCCTGGTCGAGAGCGGTCGCCTCCATGGCCGACGTCGACCTCCCCGTGACCACGTACCCCATCGAACTGCTCCTCACCGACGCGCCCGACGCCCCGCTCGCCACCCTGCCGATGACCCTGCACGCCTCCTCCGGCCTGCGGATCCGGGCATGGAAGGACCGCATCCTCATCGGGATGGGCCGCCCCGATCCGGACGAATCCCGGCAGGCCTGGCTCCAGAGACTGTCGCACCAGCTCAGCACCACCTACCCGGCCCTCGACGGCATCCGTCTTCGTCGCGGGTGGAGCGGATCCTTCGACGGCAGCCCGAACGGGACCGCCTTCATCGGCCGGCATCCCTCCCACCCCTTCCTCTACGCGGCAGGGTTCTCCGGCCAGGGACTATGCCAAGCACCCGCAGCCGGAGAGATCATCCGCGACCTCGTGGCCGACAAATAGCCCTGGACCGACACGGCCCGCCTCTCCGCCGACCGCTGCCAGAGGTCGCAGAGCCGCCGACGCATTCGTGATGACGAAGGCTGCGCAACAGAGAAGGAAATTGTCATGATTGTCTTGGGGTGCAACGGTTTCACTCGCGTCTCGGAAGTCTTCGCCGAGCACTTTGGCGCGGTCGGCACCGAACGGCACTACCTCCTCGGCCACGACGCGGGTGCCTCGCTGCTGGTGGACGGCGAGCTGGTCGCTGCCGTGGAGGAAGAGCGGCTCAACCGGGAGAAGAAGACCTCCGACTTCCCGTTCAACGCGGTGAAATGGTGCCTTGAACACGCAGGATTGAAATTCTCTGACGTCGACCTCATCGCCATCCCTTGGAACTTCTCCGCCGAGGTCTTGGACCAGATGCTGTTCGGCATCACGTCCACGCCGATGGCGCCCTCGGCGAAGCTGGATCTCATCGGTGACATCGGCAAGCTGTTCACCGAAGTCGTCAGCCACGACGCGATCCTCGCCGACTTCGCCGCACGCACCGGCTTCACCCCCGATCCGGACAAGGTGGTGTTCGTGCCGCACCACCTCGCCCATGCGATGACCGGCTACTACATGGCGGGTATGAAGGACACCGCGTTCCTGGTCAGTGACGGCCGCGCTGAAGTGTTCTCGTCGCTGACGGGCGAAATCCGCAACGGCCGGATCCGCGTCTTCGACGAGTCGACCGTCGGCGCGGAATATTCGATCGGGCTCCTGTTCGGCGCGATTACGCGATACCTGGGCTTCGTGCCCAACAATGACGAATACAAGATCATGGGCCTGTCCGGATTCGCCAAGCCCCCGGCACCGAACCCGTTCCTCGAGCACATCGTCGAACTGCACGAGGACGGGCGCTACACCTTCTGCAGGCCCCTTGAGACGGACAACCCTCGCAGCTTCGACCCCCTGTTGGAGCAGCATTTCGGTCCTGTGCAGGACACCATCGAGTACAAGGCCCGTGTCGCCGCCGCGGCACAGGAGATGCTGACCGTCGTCACGAGCCACCAACTCCGTGCACTGGAAGCCAAGACGGATCTGAACCACTTGCTGTTCGAAGGCGGCGTGGCGCTGAACTGCCTCAACAACACCCCGCTGCTCGAGGGGTCGCGGTTCGGCGACATGGACGTGAGCTTCGGCGCCAGCGATACGGGCATCGTCATCGGCGCCGCGGTCCACGCCTGGCTCAACCACCCGGACAGCGCCGGCAAGGAGAAGTCCGCGCCGCCGGTCACTCCGTACCTCGGACCCGAATACGACGACTCGGCGATCGAGCAGGCCCTGCGGGAGTTCGGTGGCCGAGTGGAGTGGAGCAGGCTGAGCGATGACGAGGTCGTCGATCAGGTGGCGGAACTGCTCACCGAGAAAGTTGTCATCGGCTGGTACGAAGGCCGGATCGAGCACGGCCCTCGGGCATTGGGGCACCGCAGCATCCTCGCGAACCCGAAGTTCCCGGATATCAAGGACATCATCAACACCAGGGTCAAGCATCGCGAACCGTTCCGCCCGTTCGCACCGCTCGTGCTTGAGTCGGACGCACCGAAGATCTTCGAAATGGGCCGCAAAACCCGTTCGCCGTACATGACGTTCGTATTCCCGGTGCGGCCGGAGTTCCACGACGTGATCCCAGGCGCGACACACGTGGACGGCACCTCCAGGGTGCAGACGATCAACGACTGGGACACCCCGCGGCTGGCAGCTCTGCTGCGCCGGTTCACCGCACTGACCGACGTCCCCTGCCTGATCAACACCTCGTTCAACGTGGCAGGCGAGCCGATCGTATGCACCCCGGCCGACGCGTTGAACTGCTTCCTCGGAACGGAGATCGATTACCTCATGCTCGGCAACTGTCTCGTCACGAAGGCGGAGGCTTCCTGATGACCGGCCAGACCTCTCCCGCCCGCACCCCGCAGGACCTCAATGAGGCGATCACCGGCGGGATCGGCGACAGCCCCCTGCGGCCGGACGGAACGCTCAAGGTGACCGGGGAGTACGCCTACTCCTCGGATCTGTGGGCGGAGGACATGCTCTGGGGCGCGACACTGCGCAGCCCGCACCCCTATGCCCGGATCAACTCGATCGACATCGGTCCCGCGCTCAAGCAGCCCGGTGTGTACGCGGTGCTGACCCACAAGGACGTCCCCGGCGAGAACATCTACGGCCTGAAGGTCTCCGATACGCCGGCGCTTGCCGAAGACGTCGTGCGCTACCAGGGCGAGCCGGTTGCCCTGATAGCGGCCGATCACCCGGAGACGGCCCGGCGCGCGCTGGCAAGGATCGTGGTCGACTACGAGGTGCTGGAGCCGGTCACCGACCCGGAGCGGGCCGCGCACGACGACACACTGCCCAAGCTGCACCCCGACGGCAACGTGGTGCGCTACCAGCCGATCATCAAAGGCGACCCGGAAGCCGAGGCCGACGTCGTGGTGTCCGATGTGTACACCATGGGCATGCAGGACCAGGCCTTCCTCGGACCGGAATCCGGCCTGGCCGTCCCGGCCGAGGACGGTGGCGTCGACCTGTTCCTCGCCACCCAGTGGCTGCACGTGGACCAGAAGCAGACGGCGCGGGCGCTCGGGCTCCCGGTGGAGAAGGTCCGCTTCACCATGTCCGGTGTCGGCGGCGCCTTCGGTGGCCGCGAGGACCTGTCCATGCAGATCCACTGCTGCATGCTGGCGCTGTACACCGGCAGGCCGGTGAAGATGGTCTACAACCGGTTCGAGTCGTTCTTCGGACACGTGCACCGGCACCCGGCGAAGATGTACTACGAACACGGGGCGACCAAGGACGGCAAGCTCGTCTACGTCAAGGCGAAGATGTACTTCGACGGCGGCGCGTACGCCTCCAAGACCCCGGTCGTGGTCAGCAACGCGACTTCGCTGGGCGTCGGGCCGTACGTGGTACCCAATGTCGAGATCGAGGGCTGGGGCCTGTACACGAACAATCCGCCGTGCGGCGCGATGCGTGGTCTCGGCGCCGTGCAGCCGGCATTCGCCTACGAGTTGCAGATGGACAAGCTCGCCAAGGCGCTGGGCATGGACCCGGTGCGGCTGCGCCGGCTCAACGCCGTCGAAGAGGGCTCGACCATGCACACCGGGCAGGTGCTGGATTCCCCTGCGCCGGTCGCCGAGCTGCTGGAACGGCTCGAAAGGATCCCGCTGCCGCCGGAGAACCGGACCGTGCCTGTGGACGTCCGGGAAATGCCGGGCGGCGTCTCCAACATCACGCACGGCGAAGGCATTGTGCGGGGCGTCGGCTACAGCGTGATCATCAAGAACGTTCCCTACGCGGAAGGTGTCGACGACTACTCCACGGCCCGGGTGCAGTTGCAGGCCATCGGCGGCGAACCGGTGGCGATGGTGCACACCGCGGCGGCCGAGGTCGGACAGGGCCTGGTCACCGTGCAGCAGCAGATCGCCCGCAGCGAACTCGGCGTGGAGCGGGTGAACATCCACCCGGCCGACACCAACGTCGGCGACGCGGGATCGAGTTCGGCCTCCCGGCAGACCTACATCACCGGCGGTGCCGTCAGGAACGCGTGTGAAGCCGTCCGCGAGGTGGTCTTCGACCGTGTCGCCCGGCGTTTCGGCGAGAACCCCGCGGATCTGTCGCTCACCGGCGGAAAGGTCGTATCCGGAACCACCGGTTTCAGCGCCGATCTCGTCGATGTGCTCGGCGATGACGTGATCGAGGAAACCAGGGAGTACCACCACCTCCGGACATACGCGATGGACCCGGTGACCGGACAGAGCCGGCGGGTACACGTCCAGCACGCTTTCGCCGCGCACCGGGCGGTGGTGGACGTGGACACCGACTTGGGCCTGGTCAAGGTCGTGCAGCTGGACTGTGCGCAGGACGTCGGCAAGGCGATCAACCCGGACGCCGTCGTCGGGCAGATCCACGGTGGTTCCACACAGGGGCTCGGCCTCGCCGTGATGGAGGAGATCCAGGTCAAGGACGGCAAGATCCGCAACCCGTCGTTCACCGACTACCTGATCCCGACCATTCTGGACACGCCGCCGATGACGGTGGACGTGATCGAGAGGGCTGACCCGAACTCGCCGTACGGCGTGCGTGGTGTCGGCGAACCGCCCACCATTTCCGCCACTCCGGCGGTCGTGAACGCCATCCGCAATGCGACGGGGCTGAACCTGACCCACACCCCCGTCAAGCCGGAGCAGATCTGCGGCGTCCAGCCGTGATGATCTCCCGCGAGTGCCGCCGGCAGCGGTGATCCGAAGGCGGCACCTGCGGGGCGCCACTTGTTGCCCCGGGTGCGGTGTCCCGCACGGGCAGAGCACCCGGGGAGTCCCCAACCATCCCGGAAAAGGAGTAACCATGACCGCGCACACCCAAGAAACGAGCGTCCAGGAACTCGAGCGCGCCTGGCTGAACGAGGCGATCAGACTGGCCACCAACAGCGTGTCGAACGGCGGCGGTCCGTTCGGCGCACTGGTCGCCAAGGCCGGCGAGGTGGTCGCGATCGGCAACAACCAGGTCACCGCGAACCTGGACCCGACGGCGCACGCCGAGGTGAGCGCGATGCGTGCCGCCTGCAAGCGGCTGGACACCTTCTCGCTCGAGGGCTGCGTCCTGGTCACGTCGTGCGAGCCGTGTCCGATGTGCCTTTCCTCCGCGCTGTGGGCGCGAGTCGACCGGATCGTCTTCGCCGCCGATCGGCACGATGCCGCGGTGGCCGGTTTCGACGACCGCAAGTTCTACGACCTCTTCGAGAAGAAGCCCGCGTCGATGTGGCCGATGGGGGTCGAGCATCTGGACCTGCCGAACCGTACGGCGCCGTTCGACGCGTGGCTGGCCAAATCCGACCGCGTCGACTACTGAGAAGGAGTTCCCGTGGAGATCAAACGGAAGCACACGATGCATCACTCGACGATCCTCGACGCCGATCCGGACACCGTCTGGGCCGAGGTCCGCGACCCCATGAAGCTGGTGAAGATCGTGTCCGGGCCTGCGGTGAAGGACGTGAGCTGGACCGAAGGGGGCGCGGTCGAACGGGTGCCGTCACGGTATGACTTCACGCTGGTGTTCAACGAAGGCCTCGTCCAGCAGGAGGTCGCCGGACGCAACGAGGTGGAGCGGGCCTCCACCTACCGGGCCGTCGCGCCGACGATGGGTATCGACGGCTATGCCGCCACCATTCGCGTCCGGCCGGTGACCAACGATCCGGCCCGCAGCTTCTTCGAGTGGTCACGGGAGTTGACGGTCGCCGACGGTGCCGATCCCGAAGTCGTCGACGCGGTCATAGCCATGATGGAGAAGCAGACCGACTCCGTCCGGGACCATTTCGCGTCGCCGAAGGAATAGCCGACTGGTGAACGAGGCGATGGACGCGGGGCTCGCGGGGCGTGAGCGGGAGCCGGGGGCTACGGCGGAGTTCGATGCCGGGGCCGGGGCCGGGGCCGGGGCCGGAGACGGGTCAGAGGTCGAGCCGGCGGTCGAGGAGGCCGCTCCGGCCGCCTCCGGCCGGCCGGCCGACAGGGGCATGCCGACGACGCTCGTGCTGCTGCGGCATGGTGAGACGCCGCTGACACCGGAGAAACGGTTCTCCGGTAGCGGTGGCTCGGATCCGTCGCTGTCGGAGGCCGGGCGGCGGCAGGCCGAGGCGACGGCGGCGCTGCTGGCCGCCCGCGGCAGCGTGCAGGCGATCGTCGCCTCACCGCTGCGGCGCTGCCGGGAGACGGCGGGGGCGGTTGCCGCGCGGCTGGGCCTTGACGTACACGTCGATGAGGACCTGCGGGAGGCGGACTTCGGCGTCTGGGAAGGGCTGACCTTCGCGGAGGTGCGCGAGCGCTACGCGGATGACCTGACGGCGTGGCTGAAGTCCCCGGCGGCGGCGCCCTCGGGCGGCGGCGAGCCGTTCGAGGCGGTGGCGCGGCGGGTGGCGGTGGCGCGGGACGTGCTGCTGGCGCGGCATGCGGGGGGAACGGTGCTGGTCGTCTCGCACGTCGGCCCGCTGAGGACGCTGGTGCGGATGGCGCTGGGTGCGCCCGCGGAGTCGCTGTTCCGGATGGAGCTGGCGGCGGCGTCGCTGTCGGCGGTGGCGTACTACGCGGATGGGAACGCGTCGGTGCGGCTGCTCAATGACACGGGGCACCTTCGGTAGGCGGGGGCCTTTCGCGGGGTTCGCGGCCGAGGCTTCCCGAGCTCCGCGCGGGGCGTCCTGGGCTTCGCGCAGCCGGAAGGGCGGCACCCGTCCCGTCCAGCCCGGCCGGCTGCCCGAGGCGTGGCCTCACTCCGGTACCGCCGCCCGGCACTCGCCCATCAGCCCCCGCTTTGTGCAAGGCGCGGACCTCGCCGAGCCACAGGGACAGGTCGGTCGCCGCCGTCGAGTCGGACGGACACCATGCAGGCGACGTGCTCGACGTGCTCGACGTGCTCGGTGAGTTCGGCGAGTTCGGCGAGTTCGGACAAGGGGCCACGGCGGCGAGACGGCTCGCGACCGCGCGGTCGGCTTCCACAGAAGCCGTTGCGTCCCGGCGGGCCCGCTTTCCGCCCTCACCGGGTTCTGCGGAGTGCCGGCCCCCACCGGCCTACGATCGCAACGTGAAGCCGATATCCAGGGCCGTGCGCATCGTCGTGTCGGACCGTGCGCGGCCGTCCGCCTTCCCCGGGCACCCCTCGTCGTACGAGATCACCGACCCTGACGAGGTACGGGAGTTGGTGGCCGTCCTGGCGGAGGCGCCGTCGCCGCCGGGCGATTTCGTGTGCATGTGCCAGGAGGATTACGGGCTCACGCTGTACGACGCTGCGGACCAGCGCATCCGTCGCTACGAGGGGCACTGGCCGGAGCTGCTGGATCCCGCGGATCCGGGTGGCATTCCCGGACGTCACCGGGCCGCTTGGGCTGCGGCTGCCCCGGAGCCGCTGCGGGCGTACGCCGAAGGGTGGGCCCGTGGCGAGACCCCCGGCCCCGGCATCGCGCGGTCGGCACCGCTGGGGCTGGTGTTCAGGTGGCTGGGGGCGCGGCCGGACGGTGGGGATGCCGCGCGGGTGGTGGCCCGTCGCGCGCCGCTCGCGTTGCTGGGCGCGGCGGCGACGGACGAGCTGGCCTGGGCGGTGCGGGAGACCGACGCGGCCGGGCTGGACGGGGCCGTGGACTTCTTTGCGAGCGAGGGGTTCACGGGCCGTCACCCGAAGAAGCGCCGGGTCGGCGCCACGGCGCGGGAGCTGTTGCTCCGGCACGCGCGCACACGCCGCCCCGAGCAC
>NZ_JBSGZO010000037.1:0-37642 GCF_053611045.1 Streptomyces sp. NPDC054841
GGCTCCGAGCCGGGGCCCGCACGCGTGCCAGCCCACCGGGATCAGCCCACCGGGAACGAGAACACCGCGCACGTCGTCGTCCCGTGCGCGTACAGCTTGCCGTCCTCGACCCCCACCACCCGCGCCTCCGCAGTCGCCGTCGTACGCCCCACATGCAGGGCCGTGCCCGTCACCCGAAGCGGCGGAGTGCCGGCGAAGACCGGGCGGATGAGGTTCAGATTGAGCTGCGTCGTCGTGTACGTGGAGCCCGCGGGCAGCCGGCTCATCACCGCGGAACCGAGCGCCGCGTCCATCACCGCCGCGAGATAGCCGCCGTGCACACTGCCCATCGGGTTGTAGAGGTGCTCGCCGTGCTCGGTCTCGAAGACCGCTCGCCCGTCCCCGACCTCGACGAAGCGGAACCCGAGCGTGCTCATGATCGGCGCCGAGGGGAAGCGGCCGTCGATCCCGGCCTGGAGGATCTCGCGTCCGGTCATCTTCAGTACGTCTGCGGTGGGCCGCACGGGTGCGCCCCAGGTGTGCGTACGGGACCGGGTGTCCGGGAGGGTCTCTTCGCTGCTGATGTCCATGCTCATACGGAGAATCGAAGCCCGGCCGCCGACTGTGGGGCGAGTGTCGTATCCGACGCGCTTGATACGGTTTCCGACATGAAGGTGGCCGTTCTCGCGCTCGACGGAGTCTTCGGCTCCGGACTCTCCGCGATCCTCGACGTGCTCCACTCCGCCAACGCCATGCGCGGCGAGCTGCCCCAGCCCCCGCCGGAGTGGGACATCCACACGGTCGGATTCCGCCGCCGGGTGGCCACGGGCGTCGGCCACACCGTGCCCACCGAGCCCGTCGACGCCGTCGGAGCCTGTGACCTGCTGATCGTGCCGGCGGTCACCGAGCGCCGCCCCGAGGCCCTGATCTCGTACGTCTCCGGAAACGCGACGCGCCCCGCCCGCGGCCTCCTCGCCGACGTCCGGTCCACGGACACTCCGATCGCGTCCGCCTGCACGGGCACCTTCCTGCTCGCCGAGTCCGGCGTGCTCGACGGACGGCGGGCGACGACCAGCTGGTGGCTGTCGCCGGTCTTCCGCGCCCGCTATCCCGCCGTCGACCTGGACGAGACCTCCATGGTCACGGTGTCCGGCGGTATCACCACCGCAGGCGCGGCCTTCTCGCATCTCGACCTCGCCCTCTGCGTGGTCCGTTCGGCCAGTCCCGCCCTCGCCGATCTCCTCTCCCGCTATCTCGTCGTCGACGACCGTCCCTCCCAGGCCGCGTACACCATTCCCGCCGCGCTCGCCCAGAGCGACCCGACCGTCTCGGCCTTCGAATGCTGGGCCCGCGAGCACCTGCACGAGCCGCTCGTCGTCTCCGAGGCCGCCCGTGCGCTCGGCATCAGCGAGCGCACCCTGCAGCGGGCCGTCTCCCGGACCCTCGGTACGACCCCGGTCCGCTTCGTCCAGGACCTGCGCGTCGAGCAGGCGAGCCATCTGCTGCGGACCACCTCACTTCCGCTCCCGGTCATCGCACGCCGTGTCGGCTACGAGAACCCCGGCACCCTGCGCCTCCTCCTCCGTACGCGCGCGGGCACGACGGCGACCACCCTCCGGGCACGCGGCTGAGACCACGAGCGGCGGTCTCCGGATGGCCGTATCGCGTGCCGTGCCCAAAGGTGAAACCGTGGCCGCACCCGGCGGCGCATCGGGATACGGGAGGCACACATGCCGAAATACCTGGTCCAGGCCAGCTACACCGCAGAGGGCACCAAGGGCCTGCTCGCAGAAGGGGGAACGCGCCGCAGGGCCGCTGTGGAGAACGAGGTCAAGTCGTGCGGCGGCACGCTCGAATGGATGTACTACGCCTTCGGAGAAGCCGACCTGTACTGCGTCGTCGACATGCCCGACCACGTGTCGATGGCCGCCAGCGCCCTGGCGGCCCGCGCCACCGGAACCGTCGAGTCCAAGGCGATCGTGCTGCTCAGCCCCGAGGACATCGACGCGGCCACACAGAAGAAGGTCGACTTCCGGCCCCCGGGCGCCTGACGGCGAGGGCGCCGAGATCGACGGTCCCCCGCCGCGCTCTTTCGTGGCAGCCGAGTCAGAAGCGGAAGCCGAAGAGACCCCCATCATCGTTCGCATCTGTCAGTCGTGGCTCGATGAGCCGGCCCTCAGGGCGGAAGCCCCGGTGGACCGCTTTGGCAAGGTCGTCGGAGTTGAGCGTCGCGATGTACTGCAGTCCTTCGTCCTCGGCAACTTCCGCTGCGAGCGAGAGTGCCGCGGCGATCTGCCGGTCGTCGACACCGTCGAACAGATGGCTGTCGTGGATCAGGAAGTCGGGCCCGCGACCGTGGCGATGGGCGATCACGGCCACGGTCAGATCGAAGCAGAAGATCACCATGTTGCCGATGCCCCGACTGTCGCCACGATCGATGAACGGCGTGATCTTCAAGCTGTTCGTACCTGATTCGATGGCGAGCCAGGCGGAATGCTCCGGTCCATACAGCCGTCGGGCGTACTCGGCAAACAGCAGGATGGCCTCTCGTGTCTGCTCTTGGCGCTCGTTGAGGTCGGTGTCCATCGCTTCCTGCAGTTCGGCGCGCTTCGCTTTGATCTGACGCGCACTGCTCTCCAACGCCTGGGCGGCCTCGTACCGGTGCTTGAGAGCATCGACGGATGCCTGCTTCTGGGCGAGAGCCTGTTGCAGCGCGGTCAGGGCTTCCAGCGCGCCGCCCTCCTCCAGAGACTTCAGAACGGACGCCAGCTCCTCGCCCAGACGTTCGCGCTCGCGTCCCCGCTCCTCGAGCCGCTGCTGGATGGCGTTCATCTCCTCCAGGAGGTACCGCCGCCGGTTCCGCACGATGGACGTGTGGAATGCCTGGACTTCGTCGAAGCGTCGCCTTACCTGGTTGCCAAGCGTGATGCCGAGTTCTCGGTATGTCCGGTCCAGATACGTCATGTCAGTGTCTGAAGCCTCGACCACCGAACGCTGGAGATCTTCCAGATTCCTTCGGTCGGCGACGTCCTCGTTGGGGATGGCCCGGATTCGCCGATTGATGGCGTCCGCCTGGTTCTTCAGGTCTTCATAGGCCGGTACTACGCGAAACGAGGCGATCTCCTCCTTGAGCCGGCTCACCTCGTTCTCCGCCAGTGCGATCTGGCCGCGCAGGTCGGCAACGCTGCCGACGATCCGGCCCCACACAGGGTCGTCCACAGCCTTCTTGAGTTGTCGCCGAGTTGCCTCGCGGGCGGCAAGTTCACGGAACTCGGCGGCCAGCTGCCAGTCGAGGCCCAGCCCGGAACCCGCCCTGCTGACCGGATGACGAGCCCAAGTGGCTGACAATTTCCTGTGACTTCGATCTTGGAGTGGGTTAGGTTTTATTTATGACGCCGCCAAGGGGGAGGCGTCGGCAGGGGGAGCCGGGGGGCTTGCGTTTCTTAGCCGACCTGGCGTGTGTCAATTCTCTGTCGCCCCGTATCGCATAAATCTATTTGTGCGACGACCAAGGAGTGAAAGAGTGCGTACTTTACTGCGCAAGGTTTCCACCGGTGCAATCGTGAGTGTCGCTGTGGGGACGATGACACTGGGAACGCTGGCGGGCACCGCCAATGCGGGCACGCTCGGCACGCTCGGCAAGTGCGGTGATTCGAAGACCGCGGAGACTGACGGCGCTACGGCGCACTGGACCCTGGACTGCAGCGGCGGCCAGATCACGGTATCCGGTTGGTACCAGGACGATGAGCCCGACGGAGACTGTGTCGGTGTGCGGGCAGACTTCGCCGACGGTTCGACGAAGCGCAGCCAGACGTGCGACGGGTGGATGACGAAGAAGACCTTCAAGTGGAAGGCTCCGGGGGCCCTGGCTGACGTTTACCTGTACGAGTACTGAGATAACGGGTGTCATGGGTTTCCACCTATTGGCACGAGCCGGATTGACGTCGCGTGTACAGGAACACAGAAAGGCCAACCAGGGTAATGGCTGAACTCACCAATCTTCGCAA
The DNA here is from genome assembly GCF_053611045.1 of Streptomyces sp. NPDC054841. Lineage (NCBI taxonomy): Bacteria > Bacillati > Actinomycetota > Actinomycetes > Kitasatosporales > Streptomycetaceae > Streptomyces > Streptomyces sp. NPDC054841. The sequence goes on from NZ_JBSGZO010000037.1 coordinate 3,987, forward strand.
CAAGGCGCTCAAGGTCGGCGTTTCAGTCGGGCTCGCTCTGGCAGCAGCGCTGGCCGTCGGAGGCTCCTCCTACGCCGCGGCCGATTCTCAGAGTGGCTCGTCCCCGACGACTGAGGCTGTAGTGAACGCTTCAGCGCCGCGGTTTATCTCCGGCTACAGCCTGCACTGCTCCGAGGAGATGGCCAAAGACAGCATCACGGGTCCCGAGGCTCAGGATGTAGTGGCTGCGAAGTATTCCTCTGCCAGGTACGACAGGATCAGGAAGACTTGGAAGTACACTGGGTCTAAGATAGTCGTTGTACTCAACAATAACGGCTACTGCGTGACGGCCTGGCGACGCTGACGCTCGCGTTCCGAACCCAAGGGGAATTCGTATGACAAGCCGAGTAGACTGCCATGTTCGTTACGATCCGGAAGTTGACGTGGCGCTACTTTCCTTCACGGAATCGTCGTCCAGCTCTCGAGGCACAGCGCTGGAATTCGATGACGAGTCTGGACTGGCAGGTCTTCTTCGCCTTGGTTTTGAGGGGCAATTTGATCACCTGGAACTCTTTGGAGCGAAGCGTGCAGTCCCTCAGCTCATTGCAGGTCTGCGCCCACCTGCACCAGGCGTGCGCGATTACTGCCGAGGTGTAGTAAATGTGCACGTGACAGCGACTGAGCAAGGTGCCGTCCGATTTGATCTTGACGACATCGCCACCACCGGCAGCGCGTACGAGGTTTCGGTACAAGCAGAATCACCGTCCTCGACCCTTGCCACCCTTAGGTATGACGGAGATTCAGGCGTGCTCCATTCGCTGACGCTCTTTCCGTCGGGAAACCTGCTTGGGGGCCTGGCAAGATTCACGTCTAACTGACCTGGGTGAAAGTTTGCGTGTCCCCTGTCCTGCAAATCGGACAGGGGACACGCTACGTCCTGAGCCCTGAGCGGCTTCAGCGCCGTGTCAGGCCTGTGCCCGCAAGGTGGCGAGGGACTGCCCGTCGTCCGTGTACCACACGTCCCAGCCGTTGATGGAGACACCCGCAACTGCTGCGCAGGCTCCCGAAGGCGAGGCGCAGATCCTGCCGTCCTTCAGCCGGATCCGTCCATCGTGATGGACGAAAGCGAGGTGATCGTCGCCGAGGTTCCTTCGATGCCACTTCAGAGGCTGATCCGGTACCAGCAGACCTGCTGCAAGCAGCCGTGCCAGGGAAGGCTTCTGACGCCGTTTGGGGTGACTGTTGCAACCATCCAGGTTGAGAAGCCTGCGCAGGACGCTGTTCGGGTCGTCGACGAACGGCTCGGCTTCGCGTTGCAGGCACGCGAAGACGTCGTCGTCCACAGTGATGGTGTGGCTCGGCACGATCCCCCCAGGAAGATTCTCTGATTCCCTGATGAGACGTTAGGGGAACGTGACTCTTGGTGTCCAGTTCGCTGCGCACCGGAGTTGTCGGATCGCCGGAGCCCGCCCTTGCCGGGGCGGGCGCCGGCCGTTTCTTTCACCTCGTAGTCGGTGACTCACTGCTGGATCGGATTGCCGTCCGTCCCGCAGATGTAGCCCGCGACGACGCAGTTCCGTACCCGGCGCTCCAGCTCCGCCTGGTCCCAGGCGTTGAAGAAGTCGCCGTGGAAGGTGTAGCCCGGTGCGTCCGTCACGTTCACGCCACCGCGGGTACCGGCCAGGGTGAGTCCGCCGCCGGTCACCGGCCAGGTGATCAGCAGCTCCAGGCGAGGTACGACCACGGGATGGCTCGCCGGGCAGGTCTGCCCGGCCGCGTACGCCATGTGGTCACGGTGGTTGGTGCTGTCCAGGTTCTTCCCGTCCCAGCAGGTCGGGAAGTCCAGATAGTTCTCCAGCCTGGTGCCGGGCGGGCAGTTCATGAAGTCCCGGCCGGACTCGGGCCTGCCGACACAGGACCAGCGCGCGGCCGGATTCTGGTCGGGGGAGGTGGCCAGCGCGTTGCCGACCACGTAGCGCAGTCCGCGCGGGTGGGCGACTGCGCGGGTGTGGTCGGTGATGCCCTGGTAGTAGACGGTGACCCGCTCCGGGGCCACGGGCACTCCGTGCTGGTAGAGCGTGGGTGTCCAGTAGGAGGAAAGATCGGTCTGCGGCGTGCAGTTGGTGGTGCCGGCGCTCAGCGACTCAAGGGTCGAGGAGGCGTTCGCCGTTCTGTTGCCGTAGAACTCATGGATGTGGGAGCGCCCCGCCTGGCCGGGGAAGACGATCGGGTCGTCGCCCCGGCGGTGGCTGGAGAAGCAGTCCGCGCGGAACTCGCTCCCGCGCAGCGGGGCCGCCGCCTGCGCCACGATCGCCGCCTGCTGGGCCTTGCTGTAGGTGTACGCGTGCCCCGGGTGCGCGGCATGACCCGGGTGGCCCTCGCGGTCCGTCGCACACCCCGCCGTGGCCAGGAACAGCACCGCGGCCGCGCCCGCGATCACCCGGGACAACAGAGGCTTCATGGAGAACTCCCCGTCATCCGAAGGGGATGCGGACGACGGACTGGTTGCCGGTGCCGAGCGTGCTGCTGCCGTTGCCGATCGCGCTCCACACCTCGACCCGCACCTTGCCGTTGGTCAGGTTTCCGTGCGCCCCGGTGGCCGACTGCAGACCTCTCGCCTGCGTGTAGTGCTCATAGCCGGGCACGGGGTCGGTGGCGAAGTAGTGGTAGGTCTCCGTGCGGTCCCAGGTCCCGTCGCCCGTACGGTCGTAACTCACCCTCACCTGCTGGCCGTTGGCGACGGTCGTCCCGGCGTCCACGAACAGATCGAACTGCGTCGAGCCGCCGTTGTACGTCCGGGTGATCGGGCCCGAGGTGAACACCTGCGGATTGCTCGGGGTGCCGTCGTGGTTGGTGCCACCGGCAGAGGCGAGCGTGACCGTGGAGGCCGATGCCGTCGCGTCACCCGCGCCACCGCCCGTACGCAGATACAGCTGCGAGGAGCCGGAGGGCGGCGGGTCGGTCGGGTCCGGCGGGGTCGTACCGCCACCGCCTCGCGTCCACACGGCGACGTAGTCGACGAGCATCGGGCGGCCCGGGACGGTCGCGGCGGTCGGGGTCTTCCCGGCCAGCGCGTCGGGGAAGGCGCCGCCGATCGCGACGTTGAGAAGGATGAAGTATCCCGCGTGGTCCGTCATGTCGGCCCAGGTGCCGGCGTCGACCCGGCTCTGGTTCACGCTGTGGAAGAGCTGGTCGTCCACGTACCAGCGCAGCTCGTTGGGGGAGACGGAGCGGTCCCACTCGAAGCGGTACGTGTGGAACGCGGACTGGCAGCTCGCCCCGGGGCAGGTACGGCTGGCGCCGATGCCCGTCGTCTCGTTGCAGGGGCCGCCCGGGTTCACTCCGCAGTGGAGCACGCCCCAGACCGAGTTGATGCCGTTGACGTTCTCCATGATGTCGAACTCGCCGATACCGGGCCAGTTCCAGTAGTTGCCCCGGTACGGCGCGCCGAGCGCCCAGAAGGCGGGCCAGTAGCCCAGGGCGGCGTCACCGGTCACGTTCGGCATCTGGATCCGGCCCTCGATGCGCAGGGTGCCGCCCGCAGGGGCCTTGAAGTCGGCCCGGCGGGTCTCGATCCGGGCGGAGGTCCAGTTGCCGGCGCCGTCCCGCAGCGGAGTGATACGGAGATTGCCGTTGCCGTCCAGGCTGAGGTTGTCGGGGCTGGACGTGTAGTTCTGGATCTCGCCGGTGCCCCAGTTGCCGGGGCCGCCGGGATAGCCGTGGCCGGTGTCCGTCTGCCAGTTGGTGGACGACGGCAGCGACCGGTCCGGTCCGGTGAAGTCGTCGCTCCACTGCAGATTCCAGCCGGGCGCGGGCGGTACGGCCCCGCGCGCCGTCCCCGCGCCGCTGACGGCGAGGAAGCCGGTGAGGGCGACGGCCATGGCGAGGAGTGCGGTGAACAGGGGAGTGGACCGGGGGGTGGACAGGGGGGTGCGTCGGATGCGGCTCGTGCTCAAGGAACACCTCCGGTGAGGTGGTGCCGAGGGGGGCTTGAGAGCGCTCTCAAAGAGTTTTGTAGATGGAGCCAGGGCAGCCGTCAATGACTTCGCTCCCTTAACTTCCCGAAGCCGCAAAGTAGTTGGCGGTGAAAGCAGGAAGGTCCTGGTTGTAGCTACGGCCGAGACTGCACGCGCCGATTCCATACGTTCGAGCCCAGCCGTGTCCTCTGACACCCCAGTCGCACGGCAGCGTCATGCCGCTGCTCCCGAGATCCCCATCCCCTCGGGCGCTATCTGTATCAGGCTGGGGGTGTCGTGGCGGTGAGTTCATGGGCGACGGCTTCCAGGCCGAGCGCGTTCGCTCCTTTGACGAGGACCACGTCCCCAGGCTGGAGCTGGGCGTTGACGTGTCCGGCAAGGCCGGTGCCCGGGTCGGCGCTGACGGCGTCCAGGCCACTGTTGCGGATCGTGGTGATCATGTGCTGGGCGTGGCGTCCGCCCACGCCGATGGTGCGATGGACTCCGGTGATGATGACCTTGCGTGCGACCTTGTCGTGCCAGTGGAGTGCGTCGTCGCCGAGTTCGGCCATCTCGCCGAGGACGGCGATGCGACGGCGTTCGGCTCCAGCGATGTCGGCGAGGGCTTCCAGGGCAGCGAGGACGGATTCCGGGCTGGCGTTGAAGGCGTCATTGATGATGGTGACGCCGTCATGGGCACGCACGCTGACCTGCATCCGTCCTCCGGAGGACAGTTCGGCGGTTTCGAGCCCCTGCACAATGCGGTCGAAGGGAACGCCGGCGGCGACGGCGGTAGCTGCTGCGGCAAGGGCATTGGTGACGTTGTGGCGGCCGTAGATGTGACCGAGCGCCACCTTCCCTTCCCGGCCGGCGTGCCGGAGAACGAACGTGGGGTGGCCGTCGGGACTGATGCTGATGTCGCTTGCCTGCACCTCGCAGGTGCTGGTGGTGCCAAAGGTGATGACCCGGGCCATGGTCGCGCGGGCCATCGGGGCGACCAGCGGATCGTCGGCGTTGAGGACAGCGACGCCATGCTCGGGCAGGGTGTGGACGATCTCGGCCTTGGCATCGGCGATGGCCTGCTTGCTGCCGAACTCGCCCACATGCGCGGAGCCGATGCCAAGGACGGTGGCGATGCGGGGGCGGACCATCTGGCAAAGAGACGCGATGTGGCCCATGCCGCGGGCGCCCATCTCCAGCAGCAGGTAACGGCTGGTCGGCTCCACTCGGGAGACGGTGACGGGGAAGCCGATCTCGTTGTTGAACGACCGCGCGTTGGCGACAGTCGGCCCGTCGAGTGCGAGGACGTTTTCCAGGATGTCCTTGGTGGAGGTCTTGCCCGCTGATCCGGTGAGCGCGATGACCGTGCCGGTGTATTCCTCGGCAACGGTGTGGGCGATCTGACCCATCGCGTCGAGCACGTCGGGAACGATGATCGCGGGTGCGTCAACCCGCCGGTCGGCGAGAACGGCAATGGCGCCGTCGGTGACGGCCTGGCCGGCGAAGTCGTGTCCGTCGAGGCTGCGGCCTTTTAGGCACGTGAACAGTCCGCCGGGCGCGATGTCGCGGGAGTCGAACGAGATCGGCGAGGTGACCAGGGCGTTTGCGTCAGGGATGTTGTGCAGTCGGCCCTGGGTGACCTGGGCGATGCAGGCGAGGGTCAGGGGGATCATGGGGCTCCTTGCGCGGTGGTACCCAGGACAACTCCGCGGCCGGCGTAGAACCGGTCGAGGTCCGTCCAGGGCACGGTATGGAATTCCTGGGACCGGCCGGGCAGGCCGGACGGGTTGTGCAGCACGACCCCGCGGGGGCCGGATCCGACGGCGAGCACCAGGTGCCCGCCGCGTCCGGCCGGTGCCGGATCAAGGGTGCGGATGGTCTTGTGTACGGACAGCAGCAGGAGATTCCCCCGCGCGACCTGGGCGTCGATTTCCTCGGCCGCCAGCTCGGGCCGCGGCTCGGCGTGCAGGCCCCAGCGGCGGGTGACCCAGTCGGCGAAGGGGGCGTAGATCAGTCCCTTCACCGTGGTCTCCCCAGTGCGCACGTATGCGCACGCGGCGAGGGCTTCGCGCAGGAGGGGCACCGACGGCGGTACCGGGTGGCCCCAGAAGTCCAGGGCCATCCGCAGGCAGGCCATGCCGCACATCCGCGGCGCCCAGAACGCGTACTCCTCGCGGCTGTCGGCCCCGGACTTCTGCCAGAGCGGGTCGTCGGCCGCGGACCTGGCGCCCGTGATGAATTCGGGTACCAGGTCGGCGGACTCCCACTGCGAGTAGTACGGGACAGGGTGCATGGTCATGGAGCCAGTCATGGCCCCACAGTCTGCTACGGCATGTACGCGGGCTTCGTGAACGCTGTGTCCAACACGTGCACGATCAGCTCCTCGTACGAGATGTCAGCCGCTCGGGCCATCGTGGCGAGGTTCCCGAGCTCGGACAGGCCGGGCACGGTGTTGATTTCCAGGACGGGCGTGCGGCCGCTCGGGGAGACCAGAAAGTCCACGCGGGAAACGCCGTGCCCGCCGACGAGCCGGTGGACCCGCAGGGCAATGCTCCTCATCTGCGTGGCGATCAGGTCTGGTAGCTCGGCCGGGCAGGTCTCACGACGAAGCGAGAGATCGTGCTTGGCCTCGTAGTCGTAGAACTCCCGGTCCGTCTCCACGGTGTGGATCGGCAGGGTCGTCAGCTCGCCGCCGATCTCCAGGACGCCGACGGTGGAGGGAGTGCCCGGAATGAACTCCTCGACCAGGTACTCGGTGTAGGGCTGCTCCCGGTTCTTCTCCAGGAGCGCCGCGAGCTCGGTCTCGTTGCGGGCGATGCCGGCTTCCAGGCTGCCGCCGCCAGAGGCGGGCTTGAGGAAGACCGGGAAGCCGAGCGACATGGTGACGGAGGTGACCGTGGTGGCCGTGGGGTGGGTGGGGTGGATCTCCAGCCACTGCGGGGTATCGATCACCGCGGCACGCACCGCTGTTTTGAAGGTGGGCTTGTGCATGCCGACGGCGGAGGCCTTCACGCCCGACCCGGTGTAGGGGATACCGAGGGTGTCGAGCGCGCCTTGGATCTTGCCGTCCTCGCCGCCCAGGCTGTGCGAAGCGAGCAGGGCCACGTCGATCCGGCCCTTCAGGCCAGTGAGGTCCAGGCCGGTCAGGTCGATGAGCCGCGCGTTGAGTCCCTGGACGGTCAGGGCCTTGCAGGCCGCCTCGGCGGAGGCGACCGAACCGGGGCGCTCGGGCGAGTCGCCGCCGAACAGAACGCCGATGCGCAAGCCGGAGTGGTCTCGGGTTTCGGGCATGTACGCTCCCTCAGGATTGGGGTGTTTTCCAGTCGAGGGCGTCCCGGCGCGGGTGCCATGCCCGCACTTCGCTGTCCAAGGCCAGCGGGCCGCTTACCCCGCTCCGGGATGCCTTGTGTGCACCGCTCGACGAACCGGACCCGTACTCCGGAACGCCGAGCGGCGGTCTATGGGCCAGCCATACGGTTGCGGGCACGCTCGAGGGCGAGGGACGCGAACTGTGCTTCGTCCCGCGCGGCGAGCGGCGCCATGGGATGTGCTCTGGCCCGGCGCGCATAGTGGCGGGCGATGCCCAGCAGGAGCGTCAGTAGGCCGCAGAAGAGCCAGGCCCGGGTCGCGACGGCCTGTTCGCAGTGGTGGGACATGACGGGGGCATCCGGCGCGGCCAGCACTGCGGCGTTCTCAGCCTTCCAGCCACTTCCCGCGCATGTACTCCGGGCCGTACGCCCCGGGATCGGCTCGGCCTGGCTGAATGCAAAGACACGACCTGGTGGTGAAGCGCGCTCGAGACGCGTTCACCGACGCGCTTGTGGGTCTTGGCGCGGTGCATCCCGCGTGAGGGAAATTCGATCGGCCACCGCTGTCGTCGCACCGCAATGCCGTACGTACACGTCTGCTCAGTCGCGGCCCCTGTCGATCAGCCCCATCTCCCGCTCGGTCAGTTCGAGCGCGGCGGCCGCGGCCGAGTCTCTTGCCGTCTCCGGTCTACTGGCCCCGGGAATCGGGATCATCGCGGGCGAGTGCGCCAGCAGCCAGGCGAGCGCCACCCGCTGGGGGCTCACCCCGCGCTCCCGCGCCACCTGGTGGAAGCCCGCGAACGCCGGGTCCTCCGTCTGCCCCGACGCCCCGTCCAGCGAGCTGCGCGAGATCCCGCCGAGCGGGCTCCACGGCAGGAAGGCCAGGCCCAGCTCGGCGCAGAGCCGCAGCTCCGCCTCGCTGTCGCGCACGGCGGGCGAGTAGCGGTTCTGCACCGACACCAGCCGGTCGCCCAGGATCTCCCGCGCCTGCCCGATCTGCGCCGTGTCGACGTTGGAGATCCCCGCCAGCCGGATCGTGCCCTCGTCGAGCAGCTCGCGGATCGCGCCGAGCGATTCGGCGTACGGAACGGCCGGATCCGGCTTGTGCAGCTGATAGAGCCCGATCGCCTCGACGCCGAGCCGCCTGGCGGACGCCTGCGCGGCACGCTTGAGATGGCGCGGATCGCCGTTGACCGACCAGTCGCCGTCGGCGGTGCGCCCGCGCCCGCCCTTGGTCGCGACGAGGACCTTCCCCGTGTCGCCGCCGTACGCGGCAAGGGCGCGCGCGACCAGCAGCTCACCGACGCCGGGCGTGCCGCCCGGCGGATGGTACGAGTCGGCCGTGTCGATCAGTGTCACGCCCGAGTCGAGCGCGGCATGGACCGTGGCGACGGCCCGCGCCTCGTCGGGGTGCCCCTCGATGGAGAGCGGCATCGCGCCCAGCCCGACGGCGCCGACCTCGATCCCGCCGATCGACCGCACGTCCGTCATCGCCGCACCTCCGCGGCGAGCGGGCCGACGGTCTCGGCGACAGCGCGCCCGAGCCACTCCTGACTGCGGCCGAACCGGAAACCGAGCCGCTCGGCGCGGGAATTGTCCATGCCGTACGAGCGGGCGAACGAGAACGGGGAGACCTCACCGGACTCGACCGCACGGAATTCCGCCGTGCCACCGGTGATCCCGGCCACCGCCGCGCAGATGTCGGCCGTGGTGAGCCGCCCGTGCGCCGCCGCGTTCACCGGGCCGGTGAATTCCGCGCCGGCCACCCATTCCAGGAATGCGGCGATCTCCTCGACGTACACATAGGTCGCGGAATGATTCACGACGGGCACCGCGATCGGCTCGCCCGCCCGGATCCGCTCGGCGTAGTGGTCGAGACGGCCGGTGAAGTCGTCTTCCCCGCCCAGCACATGGGCGACGCGCACCGCGACATACGGGAACGCGGGCTCGCGCGCGAACACCGCCTCGGCCTGGCGCTTGCCCTCGCCGTAGTGCTCCTCCCGGAAATCCTCGTCGTCCCAGGGAAGCGCGAGGTCGACCGCCACGGTGCGCGGTTCGACGGCGCCCTCGGGGACCAGCTCCGCGGAGTCCTCGTACTCGTACACCTCGACCGTCGAGGTCATCACATAGCGGCGGGTGCGGCCGGCGAAGACCCGGCGGGCGATGTCCGCCTGGCGCGGGGTGTAGCAGACCTGGTCGATCACCACATCGAACGTACGCGAGCCGAGCGCCGCCGTCAGGGCCGCCTCGTCATCGCGGTCGGCGACGAGATGAACGGCTCCGGCCGGCGGCGCGGACGAGCCGCGATTGATGACGGTGACGCGCGTCCCCGCGTTCAGCAGCCGCTCGATCAGCCGCTTCCCGAAATACCGGTTGCCGCCGATCACGCACACGTCCCGCATTCCGACCCCCACGTCGATCTCTCCCCTTGCCGGCCCCTGTTGGGCGGTTGTTGCCAGGAACACCAGTGTTACGTTGGCGGGCCACGTCCTGAAGGGGGAGACATGGGAGTTGCGGCCTCCGCGCCGAAAGAACCACGGCAGCTGCGCGCCGCCACCGAGGAAACCTCGGCGGTCGTCTTCGACCGGGTCGACCGGCACATTCTGGAGATCGTTCAGGGCGACGGCCGAATCAGACTGAGCGAGCTCGGCCGGCAGGTACGGCTGAGCCCGGCCGCCGTCACCGAGCGCGTCCGCCGGCTGGAGGCCTGCGGTGCGATCACCGGATACGGCGCACATGTCTCCCCCGCCCGGCTCGGCTACGGCATCCAGGCCTTCATCCGGGTCGACCCGCACGGCGGCTACAACCTCAAGCACCCGCGCTCGCAGGAGCTCTTCGCCCGGCCGGAGGTCGTGGAGGTCCACCATGTCGTCGGCGAGGACTGCTGGATCCTCAAGGTCGCCGCGACGGACACCGTGCACCTGGAAAGCATCCTGGAGCAGACGTCCGCACTCGGCCGCACGACGACGTCGATCGTGCTCTCCTCGCCCGTGGAGCGGAAGCCGCTGCTGCCGACGGACGGTTGACCTGGATGTTCACCTCCAGGTGAGTATCTGACTTCCAAGTCGGTACTTGTGGGGCGGTATGCGGCGAAGAAGCATGATCCTCATGCCTACCGAAAACGCATCCGTCACTGTCATCGGCCTCGGCGCGATGGGCCAGGCCCTCGCCGGAGCCTTCCTGGCCGCAGGCCACCCCACCACCGTCTGGAACCGTTCCCCCGGCAAGTGCGACGAACTCGTCGCGCGCGGCGCCGTACGCGCCGCCACCGCCGAAGATGCCGTACGGGCGAGCGAGTTGACCGTGGTCTGTGTGGTCGACTACGACGCCGCACAGGCGATCCTGGACCCGCTGGCCGAGGCGCTGCAGGGCCGGGTCCTGGTCAATCTCACCTCCGACACGCCCGAGCGCTCACGGGAGACCGCGGCCTGGGCGGCGGAGCGGTCCATCGCGTATCTGGACGGCTCGGTGATGGTGCCCACTCCCGTGATCGGCACGCCCGACGCGCTGCTCTTCCACTCCGGCTCCCGGGACGTGTTCGACCGGTACGAGTCCGTCCTGAAGGCCCTCGGCGGCAAGACCGTCTTCGTCGGCACGGACCCCGGACTCGCCGCGCTCTACGACCTCTCCCTGCTGGACTTCTTCTACGGCAGCATGTCGGGCCTCGTGCACGCGTACGCGCTGGCCACGGCCGACGGGGTCAAGGCCGCGGACATCACCCCGTATCTGAGCACGATCGTCCAGATCCTGCCGCCCATCGCGGAGTACACGGCGGCGAACATCGACGCCGGTACCTACCCGGGTGCCCAGGCCAACCTCGGCATGATGGCCGCGGGCGTCGACCACATCCTGCACGCGGCCCGCACCCGCGGTCTCGACGCCTCCCACCTGGAATCCATCAAGGCCGTCGCGGACCGGGCGATCGCGAAGGGGCATGGGGCGGACGACTGGGCGAGCACGGTGGAGGCCGTGCGGTCCGCGCCCTGACGCCGCCCACCGGGCGGGCCTGTCCCGGGCGGGCGCGTCCCGGCACGTCGCTCTCTTCGGGCGGCTGCCGCGGGCAAGGGTGACGCCGGTGGTCCGCGGCCTGTCCCGATCGCTTTCCTTGACCCCGACGTCAAGGCTTACGGTCCTACGCATGCGAATCGGCGAGCTGGCGGAGCGGGCCGGGACGACCACCCGCACTCTGCGTTACTACGAGTCCCGGGGGCTGCTGCCCGCACGGCGCGCGGTGAACGGCTACCGCACGTACGACGAGCACGATCTGCGGCTGCTCCAGCAGATCAGGACCCTGCAGGACTTCGGGTTCGAACTGGAGGAGACCCGGCCCTTCGTGGAGTGCCTGCGTGCCGGTCACCCGGCCGGGGACGCCTGCCCCGCCTCGCTCGCCGTCTACCGGCGCAAGCTCGCCGAGCTGGACGAGCTCATCGACCAGCTTCGGACGGTGCGCTCGCAGGTCGGCGCGCAGCTGTTGCGGGCCGAGGCGGAGCTGCCGGGCGGCCCGGAACCGCAATGTGAATACGGCAGCGTGAATGCGGAGGTTGACGGATGATCCAGGCAGAAGGCGTCGCGACGGTGACGGACGCGGACTTCGACACGGAGGTCCTGGGCGCGGACCGCCCGGTCCTGGTCGAGTTCACGGCCCAGTGGTGCGGCCCGTGCCATCAGCTCGCCCCGGTCCTCGGCGCGGTCGCCGCGGAGGAGTCGGACCGCGTCAAGGTCGTCCAGCTCGACGTGGACACGAACCCCGAGGTCACGGTGCGGTACGGGGTGCTGTCGATCCGACGCTGATGGTGTTCCGCGGTGGCGAGCCGGTGAAGTCGATGGTGGGGGCGCGGCCGAAGCGGAAGCTTCTGATGGAGCTCGAGGACGTGATCTGACCGTCGTGGTCAGCGCAGGGCGAGCGTGATCCGGCGGCTGCTGACGTTCACGCCCACGACTTCGACGCTCACCTCGTCGCCGACCAGCGGCTCGCGTCCCGCGAGGTCGGCGACGGGGACGAGACCCACCGCCCCGTCCAGTACACGGACGAAGGTCCCGATCGGCGCGCGCTTCGTGATGACCACCCCGGGCACGATCCGGCCCAGCTGCGTGCGGGTGAACTCCCGCAGCGGGTCCGGCTCCAGGTCCTTGAGGGACAGCTGGACCTGTACGCGTGTCCAGTCGACGTCGAGCACGGTGGCAGTGATCTCCTGGCCGACGCTCACGAGCTCGGACGTGTGGGCGAAGTACTCGGACGACCAGGTCAGTTCGGCGCAGTTGATGAAGCCGTCGTTCCCGCCGCCCAGTTCCACGAACACGCCGGAACTCTCGGTGGCCGATACCACTGCGCGCCGGGCCTCGCCCCGCTCCAAGGTCCGGATGAAGGCGGCACGCGCCTCGCTGCCCGGATCGAGTCCGGTACGCAGATCCTTCCGCGCCGCATCACTCAGCAGCGGCGCGAACCGGGCGAAGAGCATGAGGAGCCGCCCGCCCCATTCGGTCCGGAAGTCCTCGTTCACCACCGCGAGGTCGAGCTCATTGGCAGCCGTCAGCTCCGCGAAATCCCGCCGGCGCCCCGCCTCCGGCGTGAACGTCCGGCCCGTGAACCTGTCCCGGAACGCCGCGTCGTCCGAGGTCAACGTCGCATAGGACGCGTCCCGGTCGCAGCTCGCGTAGAAGTACACGAGTTGCTCGGCCTCCGCCCCGAGGGCCGCTGCCAGTTCCCCGCGCCGCTCCAGCGGCAGCAGCGACGCGCCGAACCCGTCCGTGCCGTAGAACGCATGGCACAGTCCCGCGAGCTGCAGCTCGTCCCGCGCGCCCCAGGCGGCCAGCCGTTCCCGCACCCGCTCCAGATGGGCGAGGAGCGTCCCGCCGGGATGCTCCATCTCCCCGGCACCGCAGGCCCGGAGCAGGTTCAGCGCCCTGGCCGCCCGGCCGTCGGCCGCCTGTGTCATGAAGGACCCCCATCGCTGTCGGTGCCGGCTGCCACGATGCCTGAGGCAGTGGTGATCGACAAGGCGGGAGCAGGCCATGTCGTGAGCACCGCCGCAAACAGAAAACCCCGGTCCGAATTTGACGGCCGGGGCATTTCTTCGCGTATATTGAATAGTTCCGTGTTCGCACGGGCTAAAGCGCACCGAAAACTTCAATAAACGTACTCTATCGCGTCAGGAGCTGAATTGTCAACCGAGGAAATGCGGCAGGAACAACAATTCGTCTCCCTCGCCCACGAGCGGCTCGACCAGCTCAGGGCGGAGGCCGAAGCCGCGATGCGCGCCACGATCGCGCAGGTCAGCACCGGTCGACAGGCGCGGGTGGAGCGCGATGTCGGTGTGGCCGAGCACTCCGCGTCGCTCGCCGCGCTGAATGCAGCCGACACCGGACTGTGTTTCGGACGGATCGACAGACGCGACGGAGTCACGCACCACATCGGTCGCACCGGAATCCGGTGGGACGATGCCGAGCGGACCCCGTTGCTGATCGACTGGCGGGCTCCCGTCGCGCGGCCGTTCTATCTCGCGACCGGGTATGAACCGATGGAGCTGCGCCGCAGGAGGCACATCACCACGCAGGGGCGCACGGTCACCGCGCTGCACGACGAGATCATGGATCTCGCCGACACCACCCGCACCGGATACGAGTCGCACGACGCCGACGAGGTCCTGCTCGCCGCGCTGAACAGCGCCCGCACGGGCCGGATGGGCGACATCGTCTCGACCATCCAGGCCGAGCAGGACCACATCATCCGCGCCCCGCAGCGCGGGGTGCTCGTCGTCGAGGGCGGCCCGGGCACCGGGAAGACCGCGGTCGCGCTGCACCGGGCCGCGTATCTGCTGTACGCGCACCGGGAGCAGCTCGCCAAGCGGGCCGTGCTGATCGTCGGGCCCAACCCGGCCTTCCTCGGCTACATCGGCGAGGTGCTGCCCTCGCTCGGTGAGACCGGCGTGCTGCTGTCGACGGTCGGCGAGCTGTTCCCCGGCGTGCACGCCACCGGCACCGACAGCCCCGCGGCCGCCGCCGTCAAGGGCCGCGCGGACATGGCCGGCGTACTGGCCGAGGCGGTACGGGACCGGCAGCAGGTGCCCGAGAAGGACGAGCCGATCGTCATCGCGCACGACGACGGGGAGCTGATCCTCGACTGGGGCATGGCGGTCGAGGCGCGCCACAAGGCCCGCGAGACCGGGCTGCCGCACAATCTCGCCCTGCCCACCTTCGCCTTCCGGATCATCGACGATCTCACCACGCAGCTCGCCGACCGCATCGGCGCCGACCCCTACGGCGGCCCGAACTTCCTCGGCCCCGACGACATCGCCCAGCTCGGCAAGGGCATCGCCGCGAGCGCGGAGGTGCACGCCGCCATCACCACCCTGTGGCCCCCGCTCACCCCGCAGGAGTTCCTCGCCGGTTATCTGGAGGAGCCCACGCATCTGGCCGAGGACGACGCCGAGCTGATCCGGCGCACGAAGAAGGCCGCCTGGACACCTGCCGACGTGCCCCTCCTCGACGAGGCCGCCGAGCTCCTCGGCGAGGACGACTCCGCCGCCCGGGCCGCCGCCGAGGCCGAGCGGGCCCGTCAGATCGCTTACGCGCAGGGCGTCCTCGACGTCTCGTACGCCTCCCGTACCTACGAGTTCGAGGACAAGGAGGACATCGACGAGGACGCCTCCGAGGTCCTCGCCGCGCACGACATCATCGACGCCGAACGGTTCGCCGAGCGTCAGGAGGAGGCCGACCACCGCAGCGCCGCCGAGCGTGCCGCCGCGGACCGGACCTGGGCGTTCGGGCACATCATCGTCGACGAGGCGCAGGAGCTGTCGGCCATGGCCTGGCGGCTGCTGATGCGCCGCAGCCCGACCCGCTCGATGACCCTGGTCGGCGACCCGGCCCAGACCGGCGACCTGGCCGGCTGCGATTCCTGGCAGGAGATCCTCGCGCCGTACGTCCAGGACCGCTGGCAGCTGGCCCGGCTCGGGGTCAACTACCGTACGCCCGCCGAGATCATGGAGTACGCGGCCGAGCGGCGCCGGGCCACCGATCCCGCCTTCGAACCCCCGCGCTCCATCCGCTCCACCGGAGCGCGGCCCTGGGAGCGCACCCTGCCGCTCGCCGAGGTGGCCCGGCTCGCCGGGGCCGAGACCCCGGCGGAGGGCAGGCTCGCCGTCATCGCCCCGCGCGAGCTCCACGCGGAACTCACCGGACTCGACGACGGGCCGCTGGACCTGCACCGGCCCGTCGTCCTGCTCGACCCGCGCCAGGCCAAGGGCCTTGAGTTCGACACGGTTCTCGTCGTCGCACCCGCGCTGATGACCGCCAACGATCTCTATGTGGCGCTGACCCGGGCCACCCAGCGGCTGGGGATCATCACACCGGCTTCAGCCACACCGTCGCCAGTGGCGGCAGAGTGAGCTGGACGCTCGTGCCGTGACCGTGGGCGGCGACGGACTCCGGCTTCACCGGATCCGGGTTGAGGACGTCACCGCCGCCGTACCGTGCCGCGTCCGTGTTGAGCACCTCCGCCCAGGCGGACACGGACGGCGGCACGCCCAGCCGGTACTCGTGGCGGACCACCGGTGAGAAGTTCGACACCGCGAGCAGCGGCGCACCGTCCGCGTCGAAGCGCAGGAAGGCGAAGACATTGTCCTCGGCGGCTCCGCCGTCGACCCAGGCGAAGCCCTCGGGGACGGTGTCCTGCTGCCACAGCGCCGGTGTCGCCGCGTACACCGCGTTCAGCTCACGCACCAGGTCCCGTACGCCCCGGTGGTCCGGCTCCGCCGCGTACGACGGGTCGAGCAGCCACCAGTCCGGGCCGTGGCCCTCCGACCACTCGGCGCCCTGGGCGAACTCCTGCCCCATGAACAGCAGCTGCTTGCCCGGGTGCGCCCACATGAAGCCGAGGTACGCCCGGTGGTTGGCGCGCTGCTGCCACCAGTCACCGGGCATCTTCGACACCAGCGCCCGCTTGCCGTGCACGACCTCGTCGTGCGAGATCGGCAGCACGTAGTTCTCGCTGTACGCGTACACCATCGAGAAGGTCATCTCGTTGTGGTGGAACTTGCGGTGCACCGGCTCGTGCTCGACGTAGCCGAGGGAGTCGTGCATCCAGCCCATGTTCCACTTCAGCCCGAAGCCGAGCCCGCCGAAGCCGCCGGGCCCGACATGGTGGGTGGCCCGGGTCACCCCGTCCCAGGCGGTGGACTCCTCGGCGATCGTGATCACGCCGGGGCAGCGGCGGTAGACGGTGGCGTTCATCTCCTGCAGGAATGCGACGGCGTCCAGGTTCTCCCGGCCGCCGTGCTCGTTGGGGGTCCAATCGCCGTGCTCGCGCGAGTAGTCGAGGTAGAGCATCGAGGCGACCGCGTCCACCCGCAGCCCGTCGACATGGAACTCCTCGCACCAGTACACGGCGTTGGCGACCAGGAAGTTGCGGACCTCCTTGCGGCCGTAGTCGAACTCCAGCGTGCCCCAGTCCGGGTGCGCCGCCCGGGCCGGATCCGAGTGCTCGTACAGCGGACGGCCGTCGAACTCCGCGAGCGCCCAGTCGTCCTTCGGGAAGTGGGCCGGGACCCAGTCGACGATGACCCCGATACCGGCCCGGTGCAGCGCGTCGATCAGGAACCGGAAGTCGTCCGGAGTGCCCATCCGGGCGGTCGGTGCGTAGAAGCCCGTGACCTGATAGCCCCACGAGCCGCCGAAAGGATGCTCGGCGACCGGCATCAGCTCGATATGGGTGAAGCCCAGCTCCTTGACGTACGAGGGGAGTTGGGCAGCCAGCTGGCGATACGTCAGTCCCGGCCGCCAGGAGGGCAGGTGCACCTCGTAGACCGAGAACGGAGCCTCGTGCACCGGCCGGTCGCCGCGGTGTGCCATCCACTCCTCGTCCCGCCACACATGGTGGGACTCCTCGACGATGGACGCGTTGGCGGGCGGCGCCTCGGTGCGCCTGGCCATCGGGTCGGCGCGCACCGTGTGCGAGCCGTCGGGGCGGGTGATCTCGAGCTTGTAGAGCGCACCCTCGCCGACGCCGGGCACGAACAGCTCCCACACCCCGGACGAGCCGAGCGACCGCAGCGGGTAGGCCGTGCCGTCCCAGTAGTTGAAGTCGCCGATGACCCTGACCCCGAGCGCATTGGGTGCCCAGACCGTGAAGCGGGTTCCGGTGACGCCCTGATGTGTCATGGGCTGTGCGCCGAGGGCCTGCCACAGCTCCTCGTGCCTGCCCTCGCCGATCAGATGCAGATCGAGCTCGCCGAGCGCGGGCAGGAAGCGGTACGGGTCCGCGAACTCGATCGTGGCGTCCTCGTACACCACCTGCAGCGAGTACTCGGGCACTTTGCGCAGAGGCAGCACGCACGAGAAGAAGCCGTCGCCTTCCTCGTGCAGCTCCGCGCGCAGCCCCTTGGCCAGCACGGTCACCGACTCCGCGTACGGGCGCAGCACACGGAAGACCACCCCGACGCGCTCCACATGCCCCCCGAGCAGTGAGTGCGGATCGTGGTGCGAGCCGCTGAGCAACCGCTCCCGGTCGGAGTCGGACAGCGGCTTCGCGGGGCGTACGCCATGGCGGGCGGGGGGCTGGGCGGCTGGCTTGCGGGGGGTCACGGGGGCGGCCTCCTTGGCGTGTTGGGGAGCATGGGCAGTAGGGGGTCCGGGGCGTCAGCCGCCCGCACCGGAAAGCCGCTTGATCGCCGACATCGGGACCGGCAGCCAGTCCGGCCGGTGCCGGGCCTCGTACACGACCTCGTACACCGCCTTGTCGGTCTCGTAGGCGCGCAGCAGCTCCGGCTCGGTCCGCGGATCGGTGCCCGAGGCCTCGGCGTACCCCTCGCAGTAGGCCGCCCGGCATCGCGCCGCCCACGCGGGGTTCCAGGGGCGGTGCGAGCGGGCCGCGTAGTCGAAGGAGCGCAGTATCCCCGCGATGTCACGGACGGGCGGCTGTACCCGGCGGCGCTCGTCGAGCGGCCGGGCCGGCTCGCCCTCGAAGTCGATGACCGACCAGCCTCCGTCGGGGGTGCGCAGCGTCTGGCCGAGATGCAGATCGCCGTGGATGCGCTGTGCGCGCCCGTCCTCGGCGAAGGCCGCTCCGGCGATCGCGTCGAAGGCGGCGCGCAGCCCGCGTACGTACGGCAGCAGGGCGGGCACGGCCCGCACGGCGGCGTCCAGCCGCTCGTTCATGGCGGTCGCGAGGTGCTCGGTCTGCGGACGGCCGAGGGGCACGGTCGGCAGGGCGCCCGCGAGCGCGGTGTGCACCTCGGCGGTGGCCCTGCCCAGTGCCTGCGCCTCGGCGGTGAAGTCACGTCCGGCGGCGAGCGCCTTCAGTGCCAGCTGCCAGCCGTCCTGCGAGCCCCGCAGATACGGCTGGAGGACCCCCAGTGTGCAGGGCTCGGGCATGTCCGACTCGAACCAGGCGACGGGCGCGGGCACCCGGTCGCAGCCCGCCCGGGCGAGCGCGAGCGGCAGCTCCAGATCGGGATTGATGCCCGGGTACACCCGGCGGAAGATCTTCAGGATGTAGGAATCCCCGTACACGAGCGAGGAGTTGGACTGTTCGGCGTCCAGCACGCGGGCCGGCAGTCCGCCGAGCACGGGCACCGCACGGTCGAAGCGGAGCGGGCCGAACCGCCCGGGGGTGCGCAGCCGCTCCAGCAGCAGCGCGGCGAGCCGCGGATCGTGCAGGCCTTCGTAGACGGTCCGGCCGGCCAGCGGGCCGTCCGGTACGCGGCCGATCATCGCGGACGCGAGATACGGCGGCAGCGCGGCCCGCACACCGAGCAGCAGCTGGTAGCAGTCCCCGCCGTGCGCGGCGTCCCGCCTTCCGGTCGCGGTCTTGCCACCCGCCGTCTTGCCGCCCGCAGTCTTCCCGTTCGTGGCCTTCCCGCCGGAACTCTTCCCGGAGGCCGGACCCGGCTGCTGGACGCGGACGAGCATGTGCAGCAGACCGGGGCCGGCCGAGTCGACCGGCAGCAGCTCGGCCGCCGAGACCAGGGAGAAGCCGGCGACCGGGCGTCCTTTGCCCGCGAACCACCGCTGCCGGGGCAGCCATTCGCGCAGCAGCGGTGAGAGCGAAGGAAGCAGGGCGACGGGGGTCCGGGTGGATGCAGCCTCCGACATGGCATCGCGTCCTTTCCCCGGGCACACCACAGGATGCGAAGAGTGTCCCGGATTGCGGCAATAGCTGTCCGGCTGTGCGGGACGTGTCGGGTGAGGATGGTCCGTACGGACTCGATATGAGGGGGAGCGTGCCCCGTGCGGGCCGGTGACAACCGCCCCGCACGCGACATGGCATGTGCCGGAATCACGCACCCATGGGCGCGGACCGCGGCACGGACTCCTCCGGCGCGACGCTCTGCGCCACGACGGCGTTCGGTACGGAGTCCTTGGGCGAGGCGGCCTTCGGGACGGCGTCCTTCGGCACGGCCTCCTTGCGCAGCCGGAACCAGTAGAAGCCGTGCCCCGCCAGCGTCAGCAGATACGGCCACTCACCGATCGCCGGGAACCGCACCCCGCCGATCAGTTCCACCGGATGACGGCCGTTGAAGCTCCGCAGATCCAGCTCCGTCGGCTGCGCGAACCGCGAGAAGTTGTTCACGCACAGCACCAGATCGTCCATTCCGTCCTCCGTCGAGGGAGCCTCGCGCAGGAACGCCAGCACCGCCGGATTGGACGACGGCAGTTCGGTGTACGAGCCCAGCCCGAACGCCCGGTTCTGCTTACGGATCTCGATCATCCGCCGGGTCCAGTGCAGCAGCGACGACGGAGAGGCCATCGACGCCTCGACATTGGTGACCTGGTAGCCGTAGACCGGATCCATGATGGTCGGCAGATACAGCCGGCCGGGATCGCACGACGAGAAACCGGCGTTGCGGTCCGGGGTCCACTGCATCGGCGTGCGTACCGCGTCCCGGTCCCCCAGCCAGATGTTGTCGCCCATCCCGATCTCGTCGCCGTAGTACAGGATCGGCGAGCCGGGCAGCGACAGCAGCAGCGCCGTGAACAGCTCGATCTGGTTGCGGTCGTTGTCGAGCAACGGCGCGAGTCGCCGCCGGATGCCGATGTTGGCGCGCATCCGCGGATCCTTGGCGTACTCCGCGTACATGTAGTCGCGCTCCTCGTCGGTGACCATTTCGAGGGTCAGCTCGTCGTGGTTGCGCAGGAAGATGCCCCACTGGCAGTTCTCCGGGATCTCCGGGGTCTTGGCCAGGATTTCGGAGACCGGGTAGCGGGATTCCCGCCGTACCGCCATGAAGATGCGCGGCATCACCGGGAAGTGGAACGCCATATGGCATTCGTCGCCGCCCGCCGTGAAGTCGCCGAAGTAGTCCACGACGTCCTCGGGCCACTGATTGGCCTCGGCCAGCAGCACCGTGTCGGGGTAGTGGGCGTCGATCTCCTTGCGGACCCGCTTGAGGAACTCGTGGGTCGCCGACAGGTTTTCGCAGTTGGTGCCCTCCTCCTGGTAGAGGTAGGGCACGGCGTCCAGCCGGAAGCCGTCGATGCCGAGGTCCAGCCAGAAGCGCAGCGCGGAGACGATCTCCTCCTGCACCGCCGGGTTCTCGTAGTTGAGATCCGGCTGGTGCGAGAAGAAGCGGTGCCAGTAGTACTGCTTGCGGACCGGGTCGAAGGTCCAGTTGGAGGTCTCCGTGTCGACGAAGATGATCCGCGCGTCCTGGTACTGCTTGTCGTTGTCGGCCCAGACGTAGTAGTCCCCGTACGGTCCCTTCGGATCCTTGCGGGACTCCTGGAACCACGGGTGCTGGTCGCTGGTGTGGTTCATGACGAAGTCGATGATCACCCGCATGCCGCGCTGGTGGGCGGCGTCGACGAACTCGACGAAATCGGCGAGGTCGCCGAACTCGGGCAGTACGGACGTGTAGTCCGCAACGTCATAACCACCGTCGCGCAGCGGGGACTTGAAGAACGGCGGCAGCCACAGACAGTCGACGCCCAGCCACTGGAGATAGTCGAGTTTGGCGGTGATGCCCTTGAGGTCGCCGACTCCGTCGCCGTTGCTGTCCTGGAAGGACCGTACGAGCACTTCGTAGAAGACGGCGCGCTTGAACCAGTCGGGATCACGGTCCTTGGCGGGCGTGTCCTCGAAGGTGTCGTGGACGGGCTCGTTGACGATCATGATGTGGGTGACCCTCCGATCGGCGGGGACGGTCGCAGGACCACGATGTGCGCAGGCATGACGCCCGGCTCGAGGCGCACATAGGCAGCCCTGCCCCAGTGATAGGTCTCGCCGGTGAGCTCGTCGCGCACCGGTACGGTCTCGTGCCAGTCGAGGCCGAGCTCCGGCATGTCAAACGAGACCGTCGCCTCCTGGGTGTGGTGGGGGTCGAGATTGACGACCACCAGAACGATGTTCGAACCGGATCGCTTGCTGTAAACGATGACCGCGTCGTTGTCGGCGTGGTGGAAGTGGAGATTCCGCAGCTGCTGCAGGGCCGGATGGCGGCGGCGCACCCGGTTGAGTGCGGTGATGAGGGGGGCGATGCTGCGCCCCTCCAGCTCCGCCGACTCCCAGTCCCGAGGCCGCAGTTGGTACTTCTCGGAGTCCAGGTACTCCTCGCTGCCCGGCCGCAGCGGGGTGTTCTCGCACAGCTCGTACCCGGCGTACATGCCCCAGGTGGGGGAGAGCGTCGCGGCGAGCACCGCACGCGCCTCGAAGGCCGGGCGCCCGCCGTCCTGGAGACAGGCGTGCAGGATGTCCGGGGTGTTCACGAACAGGTTGGGCCGCATGTACGCGGCGGCCTCGCCGGACAGCTCGGTCAGATACTCGGTCAGCTCCTGCTTGGTGTTGCGCCAGGTGAAGTACGTGTACGACTGCTGGAAGCCGACCGCGGCGAGCGTGTGCATCATCGCGGGGCGGGTGAAGGCCTCGGCCAGGAAGATCACGTCGGGGTCGGTGCGGTTGATCTCACCGATGACCTGTTCCCAGAAGACCACCGGTTTGGTGTGCGGATTGTCGACGCGGAAGATCCGCACACCGTGCTCCATCCAGTGACGCAGCACCCGCAGGGCCTCCTTGACCAGCCCCTTCATGTCCTGGTCGAAGGCGATCGGATAGATGTCCTGGTATTTCTTCGGCGGGTTCTCGGCGTAGGCGATGGTGCCGTCGGCGCGATGGCGGAACCACTCGGGGTGCTTCTCCACCCACGGGTGGTCCGGGGAGCACTGCAGCGCGAAGTCGAGGGCGACCTCCATCCGCAGATCGCGGGCGCAGCGGACGAACTCGTCGAAGTCCTCCAGGGTGCCGAGGTCCGGGTGGACCGCGTCATGGCCGCCCTCGGGCGAACCGATCGCCCAGGGCACGCCGACGTCGTGCCGGCCCGCCTTGAGCGCGTTGTTGGGGCCCTTGCGGAAGGTGGTGCCGATGGGGTGGATCGGCGGCAGGTAGACCACGTCGAAGCCCATCGCGGCGATGGCGGGCAGCCGCTGCGCCGCGGTCCTGAAGGTCCCGGAGACCGGCTTGCCGCGTTTGACCGTGGCGCCCTCGGAGCGCGGGAAGAACTCGTACCAGGAGCCGAACAGCGCACGGGTGCGCTCCACCTGGAGCGGCAACGCGGGCGAGGCGGTGACCAGTTCGCGCAGCGGATGACGGGAGAGCGCGGCCACCGCCGCCGGGTCGAGCGCCGCGGCCAGCCGCGCCCCGGCGGAGCGGCTCTCGTCGCGCAGCGCGTCCGCCGCGGCGAGCACCGCCTCCCGGCCGTCCTTCTTCGGTACGCCCGCGGCGGCGCGCTCGTACAGCTCGGCGCCCTCGGCGAGCACCGGCGCGGTGTCGATCCCGGCCGGGATCTTGATCCCGGCGTGGTGGCGCCAGGTCGCCACCGGGTCGCTCCAGGCCTCGACGAAGTAGGTCCACTGCCCCTCGGCGTCCGGGGTCACGTCGGCGCCCCAGCGGTCGGTGCCGGGCGCGAGTTCACGCATCGGTGTCCAGGGGCCCTGCCGGCCGCCGGGGTCGCGCAGGACGACATTGGCGGCGACCGCGTCATGGCCTTCGCGGAAAACCGTCGCGCTGATCTGGAAGGTCTCGCCGGCCACGGCTTTCGCGGGCCTTCTGCCGCAGTCGACGAGCGGGCGTACGTCCAGGACGGGAATGCGGCCAATCAGCGGGTTCACGGCATCACCTGGGGGCTGTGCGGGCATGGCGGGGCGAGCGGGCGGGTCCGCTGCGCGGGGTGTGGGAGTTCTTTGTAACTGCTCCGTCGACGACTGGCGGGCTGCGGGCATGGCCGCTCCTGTCCGCGTTCACTCGAATGGAAGGGTCGCGAGCGCGCTCCGGTGCGTACCGGGGGAGCCTTCCCACGCACTTCGGGTCCGCAATCCGGTGGTTCGTTAACTACTAGGGCGTAGGCGGCGAGGCAAGGTTGCGGGGCGCCCGGAACTGATTACGGGGCGGCCGGAAGTGTTCTTGCCGGGGGTCCGGGGGTCGTCCCCCCGGGGGGTGGGGCACTGCTAGGGCGTAGGCGGCGAGGCAAGGTTGCGGGGCGCCCGGAAGTGTCTTCGCCGGGGCCGGGCGACGCGGCCGGGCATCGGCCGAAGGAGGCACGGTCCGATGCGCCCTCCTCGCGCCGTGGTTGGGGACGGGGCGACACCGTTACGGTCGAAGGGTTGGGCGGGCGCACACCGTTGTGCGTCCCCGGATGAACCTCCGCTTCGAAGGTGGGACCCGTGAAGGCCATTCGTCGATTCACCGTCCGCCCCGTCCTCCCCGAACCCCTCGCTCCGCTCAGCGACCTGGCCCGCAATCTGCGCTGGTCCTGGCATCCGCAGACCCGGGAGCTGTTCCGCGCCGTCGACCCCGCCGGGTGGCGGGTGGCGGCCGGCGACCCGGTGCGGCTGCTCGGCTCCGTGTCCGCGGGACGGCTCGCGGCGCTCGCCACCGACCCGGACTTCCTGTTCCGGGTCTCGGAAACCGCCCGCGATCTCGACGACTACCTGGGCGGGCGCCGCTGGTACCAGGAACAGTCCGGCGACGGGGAACCGCTGCCCGCCGCCGTCGCCTACTTCTCGCCCGAATTCGGGATCACCGCCGCGCTGCCGCAGTACTCGGGCGGCCTCGGGATACTCGCCGGTGACCACCTCAAGGCCGCCAGTGACCTCGGCGTCCCCCTGATCGGTGTCGGGCTCCTCTACCGGCACGGATACTTCCGCCAGTCCCTGTCACGCGACGGCTGGCAGCAGGAGCACTATCCGGTCCTCGACCCCGACGAGCTGCCGCTGACCCTGCTCCGGGAGCCCGACGGCACCCCCGCCGTGATCGCCCTCGCCCTGCCCGGCGGCCGGTCGCTGCGCGCCCGCGTCTGGCACGCCCAGGTCGGCCGCGTACCGCTGCTGCTGCTCGACTCGGACGTCGAGGAGAACGCGCCGGGGGAGCGGGACGTCACCGACCGGCTGTACGGCGGGGGCAGCGAGCACCGGCTGCTGCAGGAGATGCTGCTCGGGATCGGCGGGGTGCGTGCGGTTCGAACGTACTGCCGGATCAGCGGCCATCCCGAGCCCGAGATCTTCCACACCAACGAGGGCCACGCCGGATTCCAGGGTCTCGAACGGATCCGTGAACTCATGCCGTTCGGTCTGGACTTCGACGCCGCGCTCGAAGCGGTCAGGGCGGGGACGGTGTTCACCACGCACACGCCCGTTCCGGCGGGGATCGACCGGTTCGACCGCGAGCTGGTCGCCCGCCACTTCGGCGACGACGGCGAGCTGCCGGGTGTCGACCCCGGTCGGGTGCTGCGGCTCGGCATGGAGAGCTACCCGGGCGGCGAGCCCAACCTGTTCAACATGGCGGTGATGGGGCTGAGGCTCGCCCAGCGCGCCAACGGTGTCTCGACGCTGCACGGCGCCGTCAGCCGCGGCATGTTCGCCGGCCTGTGGTCGGGCTTCGACCCGTCGGAGGTGCCCATCACCTCCATCACCAACGGTGTGCACGCCCCGACGTGGGTGGCGCCCGAGGTGCTGTGTCTCGGGGACACCGTCGTCCACACTCCGGGCGCCGATCTCTGGGAGCTGCGCCGGGTGCTGCGCGAACAGCTCGTGGGGGAAGTACGCCGACGGCTGCACGCGTCCTGGCGCCAGCGCGGCGCGGACACCGCGGAGCTGGGCTGGATCGACGGGGTGCTGGACCCCGACGTCCTCACCATCGGCTTCGCCCGCCGCGTCCCCGCGTACAAGCGGCTCACGCTGATGCTGCGCGACCGCGACCGGCTGATGGAACTGCTGCTGCACCCGACCCGGCCGGTGCAGATCGTCGTCGCGGGCAAGGCCCATCCGGCGGACGACGGCGGCAAGCGGCTGATCCAGGAGCTGGTGCGGTTCGCGGACGACCCGCGGGTGCGTCATCGGATCGTCTTCCTGCCGGACTACGGCATGGCGATGGCGCGGAAGCTCTACCCGGGCTGCGACGTCTGGCTCAACAACCCGCTGCGGCCGCTGGAGGCGTGCGGCACGAGCGGAATGAAGGCCGCCCTCAACGGCTGCCTCAACCTCTCGGTGCTCGACGGCTGGTGGGACGAGTGGTACGAACCCGACTTCGGCTGGGCAGTCCCCACCGCCGACGGTAGTGCCGCCCACGACGACGAACGCCGCGACGATCTGGAGGCCGCCGCCCTGTACGGGCTGATCGAGGAGCGCATCGCACCGCTCTTCTACGACCGGGACGGTGACGGACTGCCGGGCCGCTGGGTCGAGATGGTCCGCCGCACGCTCACCACGCTCGGCCCGAAGGTCCTGGCGGACCGCATGGTGCGCGAGTACGTGGACCGGCTGTACGCACCCGCCGCCCGCGCCCACCGATCCCTCGCTCTGGACGCGGACGCCGCCACGGAGCTGGCGGCGTGGAAGTCCCGGGTGCGCGCGGCCTGGCCCGGTGTCTCGGTCGGCCATGTCGAGGCGGGTACGGCCCTGGGCACGGTGGAACTGGGCTCCACGCTCGCCCTGCGCGTGTGCGTGGCCCTCGGCGAACTCCAGCCGGAGGACGTGGAGGTGCAGGCGGTGGCGGGCCGGGTCGACGCCGACGACGCGATCGCCGATGCCCAGACCTTTCCGCTGAAACCGGTGGGCGGCGGCCCCGACGCGGCGGGCCGCCGGGTGTACGAGGGCCCGCTCGCGCTCGACCGCACCGGTCCGTTCGGCTACACGGTGCGTGTGCTGCCCACCCATCGGCTGCTCGCCTCCGGCGCCGACCTGGGGCTGGTCGCGCTGCCTACGGAGGCGACGGGTGAAGGGGCGGGAGTGCTGATGCGCTGACCCCGGCGCCCAGTGGGCGGGGATTGACGTGTACACGGAATGGCCTTAGGTTCCACGGCCAGTGTCACGTTCATACCCCCGCCCACTGTCTATGTGGATGAACGGAAGGCTCCCGTCATGCGCAAGAGAACCGGCGTCGCTCTCCTGGGCTTCGGCCTCACCCTCTCCGCCGCCCTCCTCATGGCCCCCACTGCCGCCGCAGGGCCTGGAGCGGCCGCCGCACCCGCCCCCGTACAGGCCGCCGCACCTGCTCGGTTCACCCACCCCGGCGTGCTCGTCAGCAAGCCCCAGCTCGACTTCGTCCGCGGAAAGGTGCAGGCCGGCGCGCAGCCCTGGAAGGTCGCGTACGACCAGATGCTCGGCAGCAAGTACGGCTCGCTCACCCGCACCCCCAAGCCGCGCGCGGTCGTCGAATGCGGCTCGTACTCCAATCCCGACTACGGCTGCTCCGACGAGCGCGAGGACGCGATCGCCGCTTACAGCCAGGCCCTGGCCTGGTACATCACACGCGACGACCGCCACGCGAAGAAGGCCATCGAGCTGATGGACGCCTGGTCCGGAGTCATCAAGGACCACACCAACAGCAACGCCCCGCTCCAGTCCGGCTGGGCCGGCTCGGTCTGGCCCCGGGCCGCCGAGATCATCAAGTACACCTACACCGGCAGCTGGCCGAACGCGGGACGCTTCGCGACCATGCTGCGCGACGTCTACCTCCCCGAGGTCATCAACGGGAAGCCGAACAGCAACGGCAACTGGGAACTGATCATGATGGAGGCGGCGCAGGGCATCGCCATCCATCTGGAGGACAGGGCGAGCTACGACAAGGCGATGTCCATCTACAACGGCCGCGTCCCCGCCTACGTCTATCTGACGAGCGACGGCTCACAGCCGAAGTACCCGCCGCGCAGCTCCATCGACACCACCTCGGAGCTCATCGACTACTGGCACGGCCAGTCGGCCTTCTCGGACGGGCTCGCCCAGGAGACCTGCCGCGACTTCGGCCACACCGGCTACGGCGTCGCGTCCATCTCCCATGTCGCGGAGACCAGCCGCATCCAGGGCCAGGACATCTTCCCCCAGATCAAGGACCGGCTGCGGCACATGCTCGGCTTCCACACGAAGTACGAGAACGGCGCGTCCGTACCGTCGTCGCTGTGCGGCGGCAGTCTGAAGCTGGGCCTCGGACCCGTGACGGAGGTCGGCTACAACGCGCTGAACACTCGTATGGGCATCGCCATGAACAACACCAAGCAGTACACGGAGTCCCACCGGCCGCAGGGCACCGAGAACCACTACGTGGCGTGGGAGACGCTGACGCACGCGCAGAACCCGAACTGACACGCTCA
The DNA here is from genome assembly GCF_053611045.1 of Streptomyces sp. NPDC054841. Lineage (NCBI taxonomy): Bacteria > Bacillati > Actinomycetota > Actinomycetes > Kitasatosporales > Streptomycetaceae > Streptomyces > Streptomyces sp. NPDC054841. The sequence continues at coordinate 31,803 of NZ_JBSGZO010000037.1, forward strand.
GGCGCGGGCCCGGTCGCTACGGGGACGCGAAGTCGGGGCCGTACTGTGCCCGCGCCGCCGCCTTGATCCTGGCGATGTGGCTGCCGAAGTCGGCCCGGCAAAAGCCCGTGACGTGCGTGTAGTCGTACGTGGCGGTGAACGCGAACGGCTTGACCACCCACCCGGGCGTGGGTGCGTCGCTCCTGTGACCGGTCTTGAACGGCATCGAGGTGAAGTTGCGCCGCTTGAGGTAGCACGAATTCGTGATCCCGAGCGTCAGATCGACCCACCGACGCGCGATCAGGGCAAAGGCCGCCCGCGTTCCGGCGGCCGACTGCGCGTTCAGCGAGGCGAGCAGTGCGGTCAGCTGTCGCTCGGCCTCCGGGACGAAGGCCCCGCCGGCGAGGATCGCGCGTCGGGCGACCACCGTGCCGAGGAAGTTGGAGCACAGGTCCTCGGGCGAGAACGACGAGTTGTGCAGACCGGGAATGGTGGGGCCGCAGGATCCTGCGCCCATGGGGTACGTGGCGATCTCGTGTCCCAATGCGTCGTCGAAGGCGATCGACCGGGCCACCTCCATCCACTCCGCCGGCGGCACCGCGCTGGTCAGCGTGGCCTCGCCCTCGGCGGTACGGATCTTCGTGCCGGCGGTGCCGCTCGCCCGGTGGATCTCCTGATAGGCGAATGCCGTGCCGTCGCAGACGTCCCACAGGTGGGCCAGGTCGATGAACCCGGCTCTGCCGGTGTAGACGATGCCCGGCTTGCCGGAGCCGTGCACTCCGGGGGCGCTCGCGCCGGTGAGGAAGCCGGGCGACAGCATGCAGCACGTCCGCAGGACCGGAGGTCCGGGGAGCGCCGGGCCCGGTGGGGCGGGGGCAACGAACGAAGGGCGTCGCGGCGGAGGCGGGGCGACGATTCCGGAAGACTGCTCGGCGGCGGCGTAAGTCGCGTCGGGCTGCCCCTGCACGGAACTCGCCGTGCCGTACGCCGGGTCGGTCGCCGTCGGAGCGGGCGGCGGCACCGGCACCTCCGCCTCGTACGCATCGGTGGTTTCGGCGCGCGGTGCCGACGTCCACAGGTCCTGCGGGCCACCGGGACGAAGCATGTCAGCCTCGCTCTGCGCCGCTTCCTCGCCGATCCACTCGGCCAGTTGCTCCACCGCCTCCGGCGTGACGGCCGACCGCCCGCACACCGCCCGCCATGCGGCGGCCACGCGGAAGGAGGCCAGTACGCCGGACTGCAGTGCCCCCTCCATGTAGCCGAAGAACCCCGGCGAGGCCTGCTCGCCTGCGAAGAACAACCGGCCCTGGTAGGCGCTGCTCAGGTTCTTCGCGATGGTGGTGACCTGGCCCGGGGCGGGCACCGCGTAACCGGTGCAGACGAACGGCTCGTTCGGCCAGTCGACCAGTTTCGACTTCTTCAGATGGGCGGCGTAGCCCGGGTAGAGCTTCTCCATCCGGTCCTTGTAGAGCGGTGTGCTGAGGACGAACGATCCGCCCGAATAGACGGACAGGTCGAAGCCCTTCGCCGGCTTCGGCTGTTTGTCGGTGCCCTCCCAGACGCTGCCCAGCCAGTCCCAGAGCGCGCTCGGCGCCAGTCCCTTCGCGGTCCAGAAGTCGCTGTCGAAGGCGCTGAGGAACTTGACCGCCGGGCCGTGCTGGATGATGTAGTCGGCCGGGACGAAAGGTGTGGGACCGCTGACCGTCGGCCATACGAACGGAGAGCCGGCAAGAATGGCGAAGTCGAAATCAGCGGTCGAGGCCGCCCCGCCGGAGCCACCGGAGGTGTACGTCACCCGCACGCCGCTCTTCCGCACCTCGACCGCGGTCACCGGGCTGTTGAGCCGGACGTCCTTCAGGGTTCTCGCGAGCGCGGTGGCGAGCTGGTCGTTGCCGCCCTCGCAGCGGTCGGTCTCGGTGCGGTTCCAGTAGGCCAGCATGTCGCCGGCCATCGAGTGCGCCTTCACCGCGGCCAGGTACCCGAGGTAGCTCTGCTTGTTCAGTGCAACGCACTGGTCGTTCTCGGTGATGAACTCGAAGTAGTGCCGGGCCAGGGAGGAGGCCTGACCGAACATGTCCGGGTCGTTCAACCGGTCCTCGAGCGAGATGGCGTCCAGCTTGGCGGCGTTCTTGCTGGTCCACGGACGCAACGCGTCGACCGCCCTCGCCTCCGCGCCGATCCTGCGAAGCACCGGTTTCAGGTCGGACTCGATCTGCTTCTGCTCGGCATCCGTCAGATCGGTCATACCGAATCTCAACCGGACCTTGAGCCCCTTGCGCTTGTACTCGTCCTTCGTGGTGACCTTGGTCAGCGTCAGTTTGAAGGCACGGGCGAGGGCGATCCACGCCCAATGGTTCTCTCCGATCAACTCGGCGCCCGCCTCGACCACCTTGCCCGGCACGAGCGACCGGTCCGTGCGCACCCGGCCCCCCAGCCGCTCGGTGGCCTCGAACACGGTGACCTGGGCCCCGCCGGTGGCCAGTGACCAGGCGGCCATCAGCCCCGCCAAGCCGCCGCCGACCACCGCCACCCGCAGATTGGACAGCGCGCACGGGTCCACGTATCCGGGCAGCGAAGCCTCGGAAGGTGTCTCCCACGCGTCGAGTCCGGGGCGGTCCACGGCAACGGGGTCGCCGTCGCCGTACGTACGTGGGCTGCTCCGGTCGCCGGCCGGGCCGCCGGGCATCACGGCGGCGACCGCACGGTCCGCCCTCAGATAGCCGCTGCCCAGCCGGCGCGCGTCGGCGCCCGGCATCGGCGGGTCGCAGCTCGCCAGGAGCGCCCGGCGGGTCTCTTCGATGGGCAGCGGCCGGCCGGCGGCCTGGAACATCAGTGCCACCGTGCCGGTCACCGCCGGCGCCGCCATGCTCGTGCCGGACATCCGAACGTACGCCGGTCCCCGCTCACTTGTGTCGGGATGTGAGCGGGCGCCGAGCACGCGCACGCCAGGAGCGACAAGATCGGGTTTCTGCCGCCCGTCGCGGGTCGGACCGGAGGAGGAGAACAATCCCGGCGGCCGGTCCGGGCGGTGCGCCTCATACGCGCCAACTGCGATGGTACGGAGCCCGTTGACGATGGTGCCGAGCGTGGTGGTGGTGTCCACGTCGGAGTCGTCGAAGTGCGTCTGGCAGCGCCGGCACCCGGCATCCCGCTCGATCCAGGCGTGTACCCGGCCATCCACCACGTCGTCCGCATGCAGCGTGATGTGCCAGCCGTCGACCGCGGGGTCCGGGTCGAGGAACAGGCTGATCTGGTGGTCGCCGTTGTTGGGGTCGTGCGCCCGGTGGTAGATCCGGCCCACCTCACGCCCGTTGATGCCGATCACCCCGTTGTCGCCGAGCGGCACCACGGCCCGGTGCGCTCCGTCGGCGCTGACCACCTCGACGGTCAGCCGGTCGCGGCCCGGATACCAGATGTCGACCTCGTTCGAGGTGAGGTCGGCCGGATCCACCGCGACCCGGAAGGTCCGTTCTTCTCCCGGGCGCAACCTCCAGGCGGCGTGGGCACGGCGCTCGAAGTAGTTGCCGCAGGACTGGACGATGGCCCTGCCGGGCGCCGTACTGACCAGATGGTCCAGGGCCTGCTCCAGCAGCAGCCGCCCCGTGTGTTCGCCGGCCTGTCGGCCCAGACTGAGATTGATCACGCAGGACCGGTCCCCTGCGGTGTCGAAGATCATCGCGCAGGCGTCCAGCAGATCACCCGAACTGCCGAGGGGAACAACCGCATTGCCGGGCCGTCTGCTCAGGCTGACCGCCAGAAGGTCCGCCTCGGGCGCCAGGCCCGGCGGCCCGCCCGCCAGACCGTTGCCCGCGGCGACGCTCAACGTGTGGGTGCCGTGCGCGCCCGTTCCGGAGTCGAAGTCGGCGGGGTGGTAGCCCAGCGCCCCGTACGGGTCGGGCTGCGCGAGCGCGGCGTCGATGTGCGCGGCGGTGAACAGCCGTCCTACCCCGTTGGGGGTGGCCGGGCCGGGGCTCGCCGGGTCCGCCGGGCGCTGGTCCCACAGGGCCAGCAGCCTGGTGCGGCCGTCGGGCCGGCGGAAGTCGGGGTGCGCGAAGTCGAAGCCCCAGTCGACCACGCCGACGACGACGCCCCTACCGGTCTCTTCGAGGTCCGGTCGTGCGTGGTCCACGAACGGCTCGCCCCCGGCTGCCTCGGTGTCGATCGAGGGCGGCTCGACGTCCGGTGTGTACAGACGCGGGGCCTTGACGCTCACCGTGGCCGGGTCGGCCCACAGACCGGCGATGTTCCGGCGGCGCACCCGCACGGTGGCGATGTCACCGAAGGTGTTGACGACCCGCACCGTGGCCGGGGGCCGGTCCGGGTCGCGCAGCCGCAGGATGACGCCGACCTCGTCATCGGGGTCGCCGCGGCGGGACAGCTCGTGCAGCGCCGGATCCATGGGCGGCCCCTCCGCTCACGGCGTCTTGCCGGACACCTTGCCGGCGATCTGGTCGAGCTTCTTGACCAGGGCGTCGTACCGTGCCTTGGCGGAGGTCTCGGCCTCCAGCTTGGCGACCGCTTTGGTCAGTTCATCCAGCTTCTTCGCCAGATCAGGCAGGGGTTTCGGGGTGGGCGGCGTGGTGATCACATGCAGAGTCACCACCGAGCCCTTCGGCCGGACACCGCCGACGGGCGGTTCGTGGCTGAAGACGTCGCCCGCTTTGCCCTCTGCGACGATCTCCCGCACCTGCGGCGTCAGCCCGAAGTCCCTGAGCTTCTTCTCGGCCTCCGCGCGGGTCTTGCCCACCACATCGGGCACGCCCACGCCGCCGTCCGGACCGGCATCGTTGCCGAATGTCAACGCAGCCATCTCCGCCTCACTTCTTGGTCAGCATGGACAGCAGGACCAGGTTGGTGACCATGTCGCCGCCGAGCCCGCTCCCGTGCGACTCGTTGCCGCCGGTCAAGCCCGGCATGAGCAGCAGGAACGGCAGGAAGTCGCCGATCTTGCTCTGCGACTGGGTGACCACCTTGACCGACTTGCCGTCGGCGTCGGCGTCCACGGTCTCCTGAGTGAGCATCGGCAGCAGCAGGGCGAGCATTTTCGTCTGCTGCAGGTCGGCCCGGATCACGTCGGAGCCCTTCTTCTGCTCGCCGGACTCCTTGCGGAGTGTGGTGGCGAGCTTGGCCTGGTCGGTGGCGAGCGTGTTGGTCCGCGACTCCAGCGACTTGACCGCGGCGGCCAGGGTCTCGATCTTGCTGTCCAGGTTGCGAGCGGTGGACTGCACCTGGCCCTGGCTGGCCGGCACGGGCGTATGTCTCGGGGCGAAGCTGCTGCGGCGGCTCGGTGTGCGCACCGTCTGACGGCGGTACGGTGTGCGTTCCTCGAAGTCCTCGTACTCGGCGCCGTCCAGCAGCGTGCCGATTTCGTCGTACTCAGTCATGGGTTGTCCCTTCGCGCATCGACGGTGGGTCGGTGGTGACGGTCGAACGGTCCCGCCGGTGCATGCGGGCGTGCATGACGACGGCTGGGCGGACCAGCCGGTCGAAGAGTTCGGGCTCGGGCGTGGTGAAGCCGGGCGCGCCCCGCCCGCGGCACCACCAACATGTTTCGTCCGCGCCGAAGCACGCGGGGCACGCGCCGAGCGCGGCGGCCACGTCGTCGAGCAGACCGTGCGCCGCGTCCAGCTGAGCCGCCAGCCCGGCGAGCCGACGGCGTACGTCCTCGGCGTCGGCGGGCTCGCGGTGTCCGGAGAGCCGACGTGCCTCTCCCTCGGACCGTAGTTCGTCCTGTTCGGCCTCGGCCAGGTCGCGCTCCAGCTGCGCCTCGCGCCGGCTGAGCAACTGGGCGAGCTGCTGGTCGGATCCGGCCAGGCCGGCCAGGCCGGCCAGGCCTTCCGTGTCTGTGGCCGCTCCGGGGA